>JAQGHH010000665.1 GCA_028288945.1 Phycisphaerales bacterium | reverse complement strand
TCCGCGACGTCGGGCGGGTCCGGCGGTTCTGGGAGGCTCCATTGGGATTGGATGGCGCGCTGCATCTGGCTCTTGCTGGCGTGGCCGTGGCCGGAGACGGATTGCTTGACGCGGTTGGCGGGGAATTGCTCGACCTGGATGCCGCGTTTGCGGGCGGCCACGAGGATGACGCCGCGGGCGTGGCCCATGAGGATGGCGGTGCGCGGGTGGGCGTAGTGGGAATAGAGTTGCTCGACCGCGCACACGTCGGGCTTGTGTTCTTCGAGCAGTGCGACGAGCTCCGTCTCGAGTTCGACCAACCGGTCCGCCAGCGGCGTCTTGGGCGTCAGCCGAATGACCCCGCCGTCGATGAGCAGCGGCCGGATCGGGCGATAGTCGATCACGCCGTAGCCGGTGATCCGCAGGCCGGGGTCAATGCCGAGAATACGCATGGTTCGTTAGCCTCGGCCCTTATGCCGGGGAAGACTAGCCGCGAAGGCGCGAAGGGACGAATAAATGCAAAAATTTGTCGCCACAGATGGGGACCGATGGCACAGACTAAGAGGGCATGAAACGTAAGGCGCCTTTGGATGTTCCGAGGATTTTTTACGTTTTGTGCCTTTACGTTTGAATTCTTGCCCTCCCATCCGTGCCCATCGCTCCCCATCTGTGGCAACTTCGCATTTGTATTCTCTTCGTCTGTCTTCGTCCCTTCGCGCCTTTGCGGCAAAGTCTTTTGCGTTGTAGTACGAGGTGCTCAATCGCGTCGCCAGATGGTTCCGTCCGGGCGGTCTTCGAGGGTGACGCCCATTTCGGTCAGGCCTTTGCGGATGGCGTCGGAGAGGCCGAAGTTTTTGGTCTTTCTGGCGTCCTGGCGGAGTTGGATCAGGAGGTCCATCAGCTTGCCCGTCAGGGCATCGTCCTGGCCCGGGGAAGCCGGGGCGAGCTTGCGGAAGAGGCCCAGCACCACGCCCAGGTTCTTGAGTGTTTGCGCCCCGGCGGTGACTGCCGCCAGAAGCTCCGGCAACTTGGTCCGTTCGAGGTCGTTTTTCTCGATGAACGCATTGACCTCGCCGGCCATTTCATGCAGCACGGCGATCGCGCCGGCCGTGTTGAAGTCATCGTCCATCATCTCCAGGAACTTCATTTTCAGCGCGAGCATGGAACGGGCGTAAGCCGCGTGATCGGTTTCGAGCAACCCCGCGGCGGCGCGGTCGATGTCATCCCCCTTGTCGGGCAACGGCTGGCCCGTCAGGCGGTGCACGCGTTCAAACAGGCGCTGGAACGTGGCCAGGCCCTTCTTGGCCGCGACCATCACGTCATCGCTGAAATCGATCGGCGACCGGTAATGCGTGCTGAGCAAAACGTACCGGAGCAACTCGGCGCCCCATTGGCGCACGGTGTCGCGCACGTCGATCACGTTGCCGACGCTCTTGCTGATCTTCTCGGATTTCCATTCGCCGCTGGCGGCCTTGGTTCTTACTTTGGTGAGGCCGTTGTGCATCCAATATTTGGCGAACGTGTGGCCGGTGGCGCATTCGGACTGGGCGACTTCGTTTTCGTGGTGAGGGAAGAGCAGGTCCATGCCCCCGCCGTGAATGTCGAAGGTCTCGCCCAGGAATTTCATGCTCATGGCCGAGCACTCGATGTGCCACCCGGGCCGGCCCGGGCCCCAGGGCGATTCCCACATCGGCTCCCCCGGTTTGGCGGCTTTCCACAGGGCGAAATCCTGCGGATTGCGCTTACCCGAGCCTTCGAGGTCGCGCAATCCCGCTTCCTGTTCCTCGGCGGTGCGGTGGGAGAGCTTGCCGTAGTCCGGGTCGGTAGCGACGTCGAACCAGACATTCCCATCCGTGGCGTAGGCGTGGCCGCGGGTGATGAGCGATTCGATCATCGCGACGATCTCGGGGATGTGCTCCGAGGCCTTGGGGAAGTGGTCGATCGTGTCGACGCCGAGCAGGGCCAGGCATTCGAAGTAGTCGCGTGTGCAGCGCTCGGCGACCTCGCGCATGGTGGTGCCGCGTTCGTTGGCTTCGTTGATCAGCTTGTCGTCGACGTCCGTGATGTTGACGACCCAGTTGACGGCAAACCCCTTATATTGCAGGTCCCGCTTCACGGCATCGAAGATGACCGGCCCCACCATGTGCCCGATGTGCGGGGGCTTGTAGACGGTCGGCCCGCACAAATAGATCCCCACCTGCCCGGGCTTCACGGGTTGGAATAGCTCTTTCTGCTTGGTCAGCGTGTTATAAACTCGAAGGCTCATCGGGAGGGATCATAGCGTGGCAGGCCCGTATGGGCGAACCTCGCGTTCGCCCATGCGTGGAACGGGATTAGGAGCGTAGGGCGTACTTTAGTACGCGTCTTCTCTTCGGACGGAAATGACGCGTACTAAAGTACGCCCTACATCGCTTCGGACGGAGATGCCGCGTACTACATCGCTACATCGCCAGCAGAACCACCGCATGCGCCGCGATCGCCTCCCCGCGGCCGATGGCGTCGACGCCTTCGTTGGTCCCCGCTTTCACATTGATCCGCTCCGGCTCGACGTTCAGCAGCCTGGCTATATTCTCACGCATGGATGACTTGAGCAGCTTGAGTTTTGGCCGCTCCGCGAGGATGGTCACGTCGCAGTTGAGCACACGATATCCGCGGTCCGATATGCGTTTGATGACTTCTTCCACGAAAACCCTGCTCGGCGCGTCCTTCCATTTTGGGTCGGTATTGGGGAATAGCTCCCCGATATCGCCCAGCCCCATGGCGCCGAGCAGCGCATCGACGAGTGCGTGAAGAACGACATCACCATCGCTATGCGCGACGGGGCTTAGGCCTTGGGCGGCTTCGATCCCGGCGAGCATCAACCGCCCGCCGGCTTGGAGACGGTGGAGGTCGTAGCCATGGCCGATTCTGTAGGGGATGGGCGTCAAAGGTCGTAATCCTTGATCTTCCGGTACAGCGTGCGTTCGCCGATGCCCAGGATTCGGGCGGCTTGTTCGCGGTTGCCGTTGGTGAGCTTCAGGGTGTTGCGGATGAGCTCGCGCTCGGCTTG
>JAQGHH010000124.1 GCA_028288945.1 Phycisphaerales bacterium | reverse complement strand
CCACGTCGCGCCCGCTGCGCTGGCCGGCCTTGGGCCATCCCGAGCCGCGCGGGCCTGCAATCAACGGGAAGTTGAACTCGAACCAGCCGTCACGGAACGGTACCGTGTGGAAATACCGGATCTCCACGTCGATCTGCCGGCCGGGCTCGATGTTCGCGACGCGCTGCACGAAGACGTCGGGACCTTCCTGCACCATGAGTGACGCGAGGAAGCCGAGGCCGCGGGCTTCGCGGTAGATTTTTTCCGCCTCGTCGCGTTCGCGGACGATGCCGCGGATATGCCGGCGGCCGACGGTCATGACGAACTCGCTGATAGCCGCGTTCTGCGGCAGCGGGAAGACGTACGCGGCCTCCGCCGCCTCATGCGACGGGTTGCCGAAGCGCTGCCGCACGTTCACGCTGGCGATGCATCCGTGAACGTCGGCATGAACATCGGTGTGCTCGAGCGGGAAGGGCGTAAGCTGCGCGCCGCGGATGTTTAACAACATCCCGCCGCCCGGAGCGAGGGGCAGATCTGCCGCCATCGCGGGCTTGGCCGGGGCGGCCTTTTCGATGATCCACAATTCCTCGCCGCGCGCGGGCAGGGACTGACTCGGCACGAGATCGTTGAGTGAAGGCTCGGCGGCCGGCGCCATTGATCCGCGGGGCGCAGGCTCGACATACCCGACGGTCGGCCTCCTGCTGGAGCACCCCGTCAAATACGGGGCGAGAAACACGAACATGACGAGCAAAAATGCGCGCCCCCAGCCAGTCCGAATGCGCAAGCGGCGGTGATCCATTCCCCGTAGGCTCATCGTGTGGCTCCTTCCATGTTGGCAGCGATGGGAGACGCGCGGGTCTGCACGTTCGGCGACAGCGTGACGGTCGCCGGGATCGGCTTCCCGTCGCTGGAGGCGGCGACTTGCAGCGTTGCCGAGTAGTGCGGCTCGACCGTGCCGGCCACGCGGAACATCAGCGTCGCCACGCGCGTCGGCGCGGTCGGAAGCGCGGTGCCCGTGTTAAACGCGGCGATGATGATCCGCTTCTTCTGCATCGCCCGCTTGTCGTAATACGGGGCATCCGCGTACGCGGGGTCGTCACCCCCCTCGATGCCGACGAGCATCACGTCACCCGCGTCGGCGGCGATCTCAATCTGGTACGCCGCGAGGGCCTTGCCGCCGGGGTCGATGACGACGTGGATGGGGACGAACGTCACGCGCTCCGGCGCGGAGGCCGGGGCCGACGCCAGCGGCGCGGGCGTCTGACCTCCCTCGGGAGTGAGGGAAAGCAAAAAGCCCAGCAGGATGATCGCGGCTGACGGCTTCATTTTGTGCCGCCCCCTGACTCATCCACGATGCGCACGGCCCGGTTGGCGATCCATTCGACGTCCTTCTGGTTAACGACGCCGTCGCCATTGACGTCCCAGGCCGGGTCTGTTTTCGCGCCAGCGGCCATACGCTTGGCGAGGAGATAAGCATCGAGAATATCGACGCGGCCGTTGCCGTCGACATCGCCCGGGGCGAATCGGGCCAACTGCGGCGATGGGGGGTGATGCAACATGAACCGCAGGGTGAAAGTGATTGCGACGATCGCGGCAATGGAGGCGGCGACTGCCGTCCACCGCACGACCGGCCGCCAGCGAAGGCGCCTGGCGTAATCGGCTTTGGCCCGGCTAAGAATGGCCGCATCGATCCGAGGCGGAACGGGCACGGCCGGTGCGTGAAGGCGCAGCAAATCGTCGCGCAGTCTCGTGGGGAGCGCATCGTCTGGGAGGTCTTCTGAGTCCGACCGGTCTTCGTGCATCGACTACTCTCCCGTATTCAGCGCATTCGCGGGCAAAAACGTTCACGTGAAAAGCAGATTATCGCGGGCGGCTACTCGAAATACTTCCTGACGCGCGGGTCGGTTTTCAATGCGCCCAATGCGTTGTGCATCCTCGATTTAACAGTCCCCTCCGGTATGGAAAGGGCGTCTGCGATCTCCTGCAGGCTCATCCCGTCCACGAACCGCATCAGCAGCACCTCGCGCTGCGCCTCGGGCAGGCCGGCAAGCACGACGGCCAACTCCGCCCGATCATTTCCCGGATCAGCCGGGGCGGCGTGATCAACGATCTGCTCTTCACCCCGTTCCCGGGTGCGCTTCTTTCGAGCCGCGATTGAGAGGTTGCGCACGACGGGGTAGAGGAACGTGGTCATCTTCGCCGAAAGGACGAACCCGGGGAACTTGCGGAAGAGGTAGGCGAAGGTTTCCTGAAGGACGTCCAACGCGTCATCGGGGCTGCCGGTGAAGCGGGTCGCCAGGCGGACGACCCAGTCGCGGTGGCGGTAATAGAGCGCATCAAACGCGGAAGAGTCGCCCGCGTTCAACGCGGCGACAAGCTGCTCGTCCGACCTTCCCTCATGACTCGCCAGGCTCACGCGGGCGGTAGTCTAGCCGGGAGAGGCGGAATTGCTGAAATGTGTGTGTTTGGTGAGACGACTCGACATAAGTCCGAAATCCGAATCCCCGAAGCCCGAATCAAGTCCGAATGACGAAGTCCGAATGACGAAGGGAAGACTGTGCCGCGAAGGCGCGAAGGGTCGAAGAAACGCGAAGAACTAACCACCGCAATTGCGGAGAGCCCAGCGCAGCACCAGAGCAAAGGCATGCGTTTTCTTTATCTTGCTTCGTTCCTTCACGCCTTCGCGGCAAGTCTTCTCTTCGGATTTCGTCATTCGGACTTGATTCGGGCTTCGGGGATTCGGATTTCGGAATTTAATGCCCGCCCTTGACATACTGACCAAATTTGCCACAATCCTTCCCCTTTACGAATTAAGCGGAGAACGCATGTACGCGATTATTGATGACAAGGGCCGGCAGTTTCGGGTAACGGCGGGCGACACCATTCAGATCGACCGCATCGAGACCGGCGACGAGAAGACCATTACCTTCGAACGCGTGCTGCTCGTAAGCGGCGACGGTGAGCCACGGATCGGCACGCCGGTTGTTGCAGGCGCGACGGTGACGGGCGACATCCTTGGCGAAGTGAAGGGCAAGAAGGTCCGCACTGTGCGGTATCATCGCCGCAAGGGCTTCCATAAGACCATCGGCCACCGCCAGAAGTACGTCAGCGTGAAGATCACCGGGATCAACGTCTGATCAGGCTTCTGAGTGGTTACCAATAGAAACGAGGTAGGCGGTCCTTCGCGGGACCGCCTGTCTTTTTGCGCGGATTGTGTGCGATCAGGTGCTTGTGGTGCTGCCTTTCAGGCTGCAAATGCAGGCTGAAAGGCTGCACCACAAAGTTATCGGACCCGCTTTTGCGGACGCGGTTGCGATAGCTTGCGAAGTTCTCGTCCGCTAAAGCAGACCCTACGGGGGCGTATTCGGCTCGTCGCCGTCCACAAGGTAGATTGTGTTCTTTCCGGACTGCTTTGCGCCGAACATCAGGCAATCGTCGGCGGCTTTGATGAGTTCGTCAACGTCCTGGGCGTCGTAGGGGAAGACGGCCAGGCCGCCGCTGACGCTCAGGCGGCCGCGGCCGCTTTGGCCCAGGCCGCTGAAGTCGCTGCCGGCGATTAATTTCTTGAAACGCTCGAAAATCTGCAGCGGCGTTTGGGGCGGGCGCGAGACGCCGACCTGCTTGCCAGGCTCCAGCGGCTGGCGAGGGCCTTCCTTGTCCCAGAAGACCACTGCGAACTCGTCCCCGCCGATGCGGGCGACCAAGTCATGTTCGCGGCAGCAGCGGCGCATGAGCTGCGCGGTTTGCTTGAGGATTTCGTCGCCCGCCCCGTGGCCGTACAGGTCGTTGTATTTCTTGAAGTCGTCGATGTCGAACAGCAGCAGCGTGACGGGGAAGCGCATCAGCTTCGCGCGGTCGATGATCCGCGTGAGGAAGTGGCGGAAGTAGCGGGCGTTGTACAGCCCGGTCATTTCATCGGTGATCGCCAGCTTTTGCAGGCGGTTGTGGCGGTCCTGAAGACTCGCGACTTTGCCGAAGAGCTGCGCGATCTGGGCGAGCAAGTGCCGGGCGGAAGCCTCGTCCTGCGCGGGCTCGGGCTCCGACAGCAGATGCAGCGTCCCGGCTTCTTCGTTGCTCACGCGCACGGTCTGCGACACCGCCACCCAACCCTGCGGGATTTCGATGGGGCCGTCCTTCTTGCGGACGTAGCGCATCGCGAGGGAGGAGCCCAGCCGCTCGTTGATCTGCGAAACCGCGGCGGCGGGGGCGTTGTGCGGATTTTGCAGCATCGCATCGAGGAAGATCTCCGCATACGGCAGGCTCGCGAGCAAATCGAGCGGGCTTGCCTCGGTTTCGCCCGCCGCGGGTTCCTGATCGGATGCAGGGGCTTCATCGGCAGTGGCAGGCGGCGATATCCGCATCGGCGGGCGGCCGAACATCTGCTGCAGTTCGGCGGCGCCGGCGGGCGTGATGATGTAGTCGTCGCAGCCGAACTGGAGCATCTTCTGCGAAAGCAGTTCGAGCGTCGGGTGCCCGAAGAGCACCAGCCTTCCGTCGCCCGCCAGTTCGCGGAGCGTGCGTACGGCCGCCTCGGGCCGTCGCTCGATCGGCTCAGCCGCGGCAAGGACTGCGGTGAACGATCCCGTCGCCAGTTCCGCGATCCCGTCGAACACGGTCGCCACGCTGGTCACATGCGCACCCGGCAGCGCCTCCGCCAGCGCCGATTGCAGTTGCAACTGCACGTCACCAATCAAGAGCACGCGTTCGTGGGTTAGGCGGACCATTTTTGTCAGTTGTCCGTGGTCAGTAGTCAGTTGGCAGAAAGGATGCCGGATGCCCGTAAAGTGGCCGAAGCCAGGTAGTGCGGTCAGCGGCCATTTTTGCTGGCCACGGACAACTGACAATTATCCGTCCCCATCTTCACGCGGCAGCATTGGTTGTTCTTGGAGCAGCGCACGGAGTTCGTCCGCGGTCAATACGGGCTCGCCCATTTGCATGTCGGATTCGGCATCGATCGCTTCATCGGACATCGCCGGGGCCGCCGGAGCGGGCGGGCTCGCTGGGGCGGGATCCATCCCGAAACTGGCGGCAGCCGTCACTGGGCGCAGCATCACCGGCCCTTCGCCGCCCGACATCGGCAGGCCGATCCGGTGCAGCCCGTCTTCCGCCAGAAGCCCATCGGCGCCAAGCCGGATCGCCTCGGCGAGCGTGGCTTGTCGGCCATCCGTGTGTGTCAGCCAGACGTCCAAGTGCGGGAAACGGCGCTTCACCGTCCGCACAATATTCAATTCCTCGCGATAGACGCTCGACAGGCTGAGGATTAGCGCCCGATAGACCATTGGACGACGGCACAACTCCGCAATTGCGGAATACGGATCGTCGGCCTCGCCGCAGGCGTAACCCAAGCCCATGAGCATGCCCAAAGGTTGAGCCCGGCTAGCCGGGTTCCCCACGAGCAGCGCCCTTCCCGTCGGTCGCGTTACTGGAAGGCTCACCCCTGACATCCCGCTCCTAACTTCGTTACGGGCGGCATTTGGTTCGATGCAAACCCATCAGATGGCCAATCATACTCCACGCCCACGGCTATGCAATTTCCGAATCGTAACGGGTGGATTGAGAGCCAGCGGAACGGTTGAGCGTGTCGCTCCGGTTGCAACGCCTGTGCCCGCCTTGACACGCGCCACAGGCAACCCTATCGTGCGGGACTTTGACAGCGAGGCCGCTGAAAACAGCCTCTTTTCATTATCTTTTACTCACGGAGCAGTGGTCATGGCCTTGAAGGTTGGCATTAATGGTTTCGGGCGCATCGGGCGGCTGGTGTTCCGCGCGGGTGTCGAGAACCCGAATATCGAGTTCGTCGGCATCAACGACCTGGTCCCACCCGACAACCTCGCTTACCTCCTCAAGCACGACTCGACCCACGGTCTGTTCAAGGGAAGCGTGCAGGCCCGGGAAGACGGCATTGTCGTCAACGGCAAATTCGTGCCGTGCTTCTCCGTGCGCAATCCCGCCGAGCTGCCTTGGGGCAAGCAGGCGGCGGATTATGTCGTCGAGTCCACCGGCCTGTTCACCGACTACGCCGGGGCTGAAAACCACATCAAGGCCGGCGCGAAGCGCGTCATCCTCTCCGCCCCGACCAAGGACCCCGAGAAGGTGCCCACGCTGCTGGTCGGCGTGAACCACACCAAATTCGACCCGTCCAAGGACAAAGTCGTCTCCAACGCAAGCTGCACCACCAACTGCCTGGCGCCGATCGCGAAGGTGATCAACGATCGCTTCGGCCTCGCCGAAGGGTTGATGACGACCGTTCACGCGGCGACCGCCACTCAGCCGACGGTCGACGGCCCGAGCAAGAAGGACTGGCGCGGCGGACGCGGCGCGTATCAGAACATCATTCCGTCCGCCACGGGCGCGGCCAAGGCGGTCGCCCTGGTGCTCCCGGAACTCAAGGGCAAGCTCACCGGCATGGCCTTCCGCGTACCGGTCGCCGACGTGTCGGTGGTTGATCTCACCTTCAAGACCTCGAAGGCGACCAGCTACAAAGAGATCTGCGCTGCGATGAAGGAAGCTGCGGACGGCGAGTTGAAGGGAATCCTCGGGTACACGGACGAAGAAGTGGTTTCGAGCGATTTCATCCACGACGCCCGCAGCAGCATTTTCGACGCCGGGGCAGGCATCGAGCTGAATGCCAACTTCTTCAAGGTCGTGAGCTGGTACGACAACGAGTGGGGTTACTCCAATCGCGTTGTCGACCTGGCGCTGGCCATGGCCAAGAAGGACGGATTGGCGAAGTAACGGACGACGATTGCTTCCGATTTACCGCTTGCGGTTTCGCGAATCGCCCAGTTTGGCAGTCGCGAAACCGCGAGCGGCATTATGGGACCGCAACGCATCTAACACCCGGATTTTACGGAAATTCTTAGGAAGTTCTCACCGGATTTTTCCCGGTCTGGTCGCTAAGATAGGCGTGTGGCGCGATGGACCGCGACCCACCGGCCCGCTCCCGTCGTAATGCCGATGATTCGAGGGGGAATTGCGCACAATTGCCGGTGGTTGAAGGCGCAGCAAAAATCTCTACACTCCAGCGAATTGCCACCCGACTCATGGAGCAAAAAGCAATGGCCGTAGCTGATGAAGTAGCAAAGCGAGCCGTAGTATCCAAGCAAAGCAACAATGGGGCGTCCGCCGCCCCGTCCCATTTCGCCGGGACCAATGGCCAATTGGCCGGGAAGGACGGCCAGGTCGAATTGCAGCGCCTGCGCCTGATGCTGCTCATCCGCCGCTTTGAAGAACGCACCTACCAGGAATACGCAACGCCCCGCGTGCTGCCCGACGGCACCAAGGAAATGAAGATCGGCGGGTTCCTCCACCTCTACAGCGGGCAGGAGGCCATCGCCGCGGGGACCGCCGCACTTTTCGAAAAGTCGCGCGACTATCTCCTCACCGGCTACCGCTGCCACGGCGCGAGCCTGGCGCTGGGAATGTCGACCCGGGCGGCAATGGCCGAATTGTTCGGCAAAGTCACTGGATGTTCCAAGGGCAAGGGCGGGTCGATGCACCTGTTCGATGCCAGGGTCGGCAACCTTGGCGGGCACGGCATCGTCGGCGGGCAGCTTCCTCTCGCACTCGGGACCGCCTTCGCACAGTGGTACAAGAAGACGGGCGGCGTCACCTTCTGCTTCATGGGCGACGGCGCGATCAACCAGGGCACCTTCAACGAAGCACTCAACCTCGCCAGTCTTTACAAGGCCCCCGTCATCTATGTAGTCGAGAACAACGGCGTCGCGATGGGCACTCAGGTCGAGCGCCACAGCGCCGAAAAGGATCTCGCCAAACGCGCCTGCGGCTACGACATGCCCTACCGCAACGTGGATGGGAATGATATCGATACCGTCATCGCCGAGTTCGGCAAAGCGGTGGACCGGGCGCGGGCCGGGGAAGGCCCCAGCTACCTGGTCGCCAACACCTTCCGCTTCCGTGGCCATTCAATGTCCGACCCGCTGAAGTACCGCTCCAAGGAAGAGGCCGAGCGTGCCCGTCAGCGCGACCCGATCACCTTGTACGAAACGCGCCTCCGCGAAAAGGGCCTGCTGAACGACGAGCAGCTTGATTCGATCACCAACGCGGTGAACGAAGAAGTGGACGAGGGTATCCGCCAGGCCGAGGCCGACCCGAATCCCCCGCTCGAAGCCCGCTTCGAGGACGCCCTGGCAGAGACGTATCCGTATTCGCCCAAGTGAGATGTTGCCAGTTGCCGGCTGTCAGTTGCCAGTGAAGAAAGGCAACGAAGCGACCGGCCTTCACTGGCAACTGGCAACTAACAACTGGCAACTAATTCCATGGCAATCTTGCAATTCAAAGAAGCCCTTCGTGCCGCGATGACGGAGGAGATGGAACGCGACGAGAACGTCTTCCTGATGGGCGAAGAGGTCGCGCAGTACAATGGCGCTTATAAGGTGTCTGAAGGGATGCTCGACCGATTCGGGCCCCGCCGGGTGCTGGACACGCCGATCAGCGAGGCCGGGTTCTCCGGCCTGGGCGTCGGCTCTGCGATGGTCGGCCTGCGGCCGATCATCGAGTTCATGAGCTGGTCGTTCACGCTCGTCTGCCTTGACCAGATCGTGAACAACGCCGCCAACGTCCGCTACATGTCCGGCGGACAATTCAAAATCCCCATCACCTTCCGTGGCGGAAACGGCATCGCCCACCAGCTGGGCGCGACGCACAGCCACCGGATGGAATCGATCTACAGCCGCATTCCGGGGCTGATCGTCGTCACTCCGTCGACGCCCGCCGAGGCCAAGGGCCTGCTTAAGAGCTCGATCCGCTGCGACGACCCGGTGATTTTCCTCGAGAACGAGAAGATGCTCAGCGAGAAGGGCGAAGTGCCCGAAGGCGAGTTCACGCTGCCGCTGGGCGTGGCGAACGTCGAGCGCGAGGGCAAGGACGTCACGGTCATCAGCTACGGCCGGCCGCTGCAGCGCGTCGTGCGCCCGTCGGTCGAGGCGATGGTGAACGACCACGGCATCGACGTCGAGCTAATCGACGTCCGAACGCTCCGCCCGCTGGACACGCAGACGCTCGTCAACTCCGTAAAAAAGACGGGCCGCTGCGTGATCGTCGACGAGGACTGGGGCTACTGCGGCATGGGCGGCGGCATCCTCCACAAGATCCAAAAGCCCGTGTTCGATTACCTCGACGCCCCGATCGAATACGTCCACAGCGACGAAATCCCCGTCCCCTTCAACCACTACCTCGAAGAAGCCATGATGCCCAGCGTAGACCGCATCGTGGCCGCGGTGAAGGAAGTTTGCTACAGGTA
>JAQGHH010000122.1 GCA_028288945.1 Phycisphaerales bacterium | reverse complement strand
ACCCGGAAATCGCGAGCGACAGCCAGCCCGCCTGATCGCCCATCGTCGCGGGAATGGCGCGCCCGTCGGCGTCCATCACGAACCAGCCCGCGTCCGACCTCATGGGAGTCACACGATGAACGGGCGTCACCACTTCGGAAAGCCAAGGCTCCTGCGAAAAATGCCCGGCGGCGAAGTCGCAAAGTTCGGCGAGCGTCGCCAGGCCGCGGACAGCGGACAGGGGTTTCAGATCGCCGCGGGTGGTCACCGCCGCCCGCAGGCCGTTGCCGGGGAAGTAGGTGACATCGCCCTCGAAGCGCAATCCGGGTGCGAGGCTCGTGTCCAGCGGGGCCGGGCCGTGGGCGAACGCCAAAACCAATGCGGGACGCCGCGATTCGCTGCCGAACAGCCACGTGCGCTGCACCCGCAGGCGTTCCTCCACGTCCACTTCCTGCGCGATGATCTGCCACACATCATGCACTGCCGGGAGCGCGGCGACGTCCTCAGCCTTCACCGGGATTCCGATGTTCGCCATGACATCCTGTTGCACAGATTCGGGAAGTGCCGCCCGCCCTTCGAAGGCGCGGATCAGCAGGTAGAGCGAGGCGAGTTGCGAGACGAACGGATGCTGCCAGCCGGCCCCCGAAGCGGCGATCTGCCCGAGCTTCTGCACGCGGCCCGCGACACCCGGCGCCTGCGCGTCGATGAGCCTTCGGGCCGGCTCGTCAAAGAATGCGTACCCTTTCGAAGGCAACGTCGCGATCCCGGCGTTGATCAGGTCTTCGGCCCACCGCTTCAGGGCCGTCAATCCTTCGCCAATGCGCGCCAGCCGCTTTTCAAGCCGCTGGGCCTGGGCTTCTTCGTCCACGGGCTTGGGCGGCGCTTCGGCCTTTTCCTGCTTTTTCTTTGTCCGCTCGATACGCCCCGCCACCCACTCGGCCACCCACGCCGGCATCGCCTCCGCCGCGATCGCGTCCGAGGAGGCGGTGAGGATGAGCATCAACCCCAACGCATGCTTGCAGGGGAATTTCCGGCTGGGGCAGGAGCACTTCGATGCCGCTTGGGAGAGATCAAATCGAACCTGATACGGCTTGGCCCCGCTCCCCTGGCATTCCCCCCAGACATACAGCTCGTCGCGGCCAAGGCTGACCCACTTCTTCGTGAGTGCCAACCCCTGCCCCGCCTTAAGGCTCGCCCCGTCGGGCGCCAGTTGCACGACCCGATCTTGTGTCCACCCTGCAGCCATGGTTGAGACGCATCAAAGCAATTGCTGCACAGGCTGTCAATCGAAATGCGATGGCCCGGCCGAGTGTTTGTGCAATCGGTCTGATGGAACCTTGTTTCCGGTCAGCTTGGGCATGGCGGTGCCTCCGAAATGCTGAAAACGGAAGTTTTCCGTTTTTCCAAGCGCTTTCGGCCGCACCACCCAACACGGGCGGGTATCCCGTAACCGCGGGGTTCGGAATCAGTTGTAAAAGAACTCCCCGTGCACAACCCTCTTCATAAGGTCTCTCTACGTGGCTCAAGGACTTACGTCAGTATTGGGCATGGAACGAGTGGCATGGGGGCTTGGATAGCCGACCCCCGGCCCACGCCGGTGGCGATCGTGCCGCTTTCCGCGGAGGTTTAGAGTTTCTGACCCCTGTTCAAAAACCCCCCTGCCCTTTGGCGACCCCCCACCCGGCGGGCACACTGGCCGGACCATGTGGCTCTTCCATCCTTTACTGCTTTTGATCGCCAAGAGCACGGACAGCGAGTTGGCGCGTCAGGTCGAGTACCTCAAGGCCGAGAACCAGATCCTGAGAAAACGGGTCACCAGGCAGCTGCGGCTGGACGAATCCGAGAAGCGGCTGCTGGTCAAGCTCGGCCAGGCGGTGGGCAAAGGCGTTTCGGCCCTGTTGACGGCCGTCTCCTACCGGACCTACCGCCGGTGGGTGAAGCTCTACGCCCACCTATTCGAACGCTGCCGTGCCGAATCAGGATTGAAAAACGTTCCGCGTCCCAGCACGTCGAGCCCCATGTGGTCTAAACTTTACAGCTCCCACTTTCGATCGAAAACGTGTTAGAAGAACGCGTGCCATGTAATCGATACGAGCTCGTCGTCGTCGCCGCTTCTGCGGGGGGCATCGAAGCGATTTCGACCGTCTTAGCCGCACTGCCTCCGACGTTTCCCATTCCAATTGCGGTCGTGCAGCACAGAGGAAGGGGGCCAGTCCGTGCACTCGCAGGTATTTTGGGAAACGCGTCGTCTCTGCCGGTGAAGGATGCCGAGTCTGGGGAAGAGCTAAAAAGTGGCTGGGTTTATTTGGCCCCCGGCGATACTCACCTCGCGATCGACGGCAATCGCACTGCTGTCCTTAGCACCGGCCCCAGGGTTCGCTTCGCGCGGCCCTCTGCCGATGTGCTGTTCCGGTCTGCGGCTAAGGTCTACGGCCGCCACGTGATTGCGATCGTTCTTACCGGCACTAGCAACGACGGCGCGCATGGTGCACTTCTCGTCAGGCAGGCCGGTGGAACTGTCATTGCTCAGGACCGGGCATCCTCGCAGCAGTTCTCGATGCCCGAGTCGGCCATCAGCGTAGGGGCAGTCGATTTGGTCCTACCGCTCGACGCGATCGGTCCCCGACTCGCTTGCCTGGCGGCATGTGAATCCTCGCAACTAGGTTTCGGCCTGACATAGTGGTCGGGTGATTAGTCAACCAAAACCATTGTTGGCGCCCTTTACGACATTGCTGGTTTCGACGGCTCATTGCCCGACGAACTATTACTTTTCGGGAGAAACAGATAGAGTTGAAGAGTTCGGTTTTCGATCGAGTCGTGTCCGGTGACTGACACACGGTCGGGCTAACAGCGCGGCCGTCGCCATCTCAGTTTGCGACGAGCACATTGTAGTCGCTGCGACCGAAGAACAAGTGAATGCGCCTTGCTGATTTTATCCTCGCTGCCCGTTTCCCAGGGGCCCCTCGGTTCAAAACGCCGACAATACGAGCACGTAGTCGAGCTGCGGAGCCATCGCCTTTACGACGACCAAGTAACTCCCCGCGCCTAGGGGCTTGGTCACGGCTTGCGGATCAGTGCCGTGCGGAGCGGCGCTGGTCAGTAACACGTCCCCGGCATCGAGTCGGCCGTTGTTGTTCGCGTCTCGGTATACAAGAACGCTGGGACGACCGCGCGTCTGGCGCGAGTACCTTTTGCACGGCGCCTGCTGACTGTTAGGCGGTCACGCCGAGATGATCGTGGCCGAGTATGGGGGCGCCAATGATCGCTTTGGCCGGCTCGGTCCGATCGCGGTGGTTGGCCTGCCGGATGCGTTGCGCCAGCGCCTCCACCCGACACGGGAGGACCAATGAATCAGCAAGGCAGCGGGCTCATGCTGCGCACTTGCTCAACCGTCCACTCCACGACCCTACAAACACTCCGCCGCCCGCAGACCGGAAGGCGGATGAAATATCCGGGCTAGGCGCGGTTCGTTGCCCACGCCAGCAGTGCTTCTAATCGTTCAGAGAAGATGGGCTTGACAAAGAACGCATCCGCCCCGCCCGCCAATGCGACTCTATCGACATCGGACAACGCCGTGAGCATCGCCACCCGCATCGGGCGCTTCTCGCGGCGGATACGCGCGAGTACGTCCATCCCGCTACCGTCGGGCAGCATCATGTCGAGTATCGCCGCCTCTTGCCCCTCGAGTTGGGCCAAGGCTTGCGCCACGGTCCCCGCCTGGCAAACGGTAATCCCACGATGCTTTAGGAGCAGAGACAGGCCGACTCGAAAATCCACGTGGTCTTCAAGAAGTAATACCCTGCATGTATCGCCCATCGTTGCTCCCGGCTGGCCCGAACGGCGACAATGTATGCGATCATACGCATAAACGCGTAGGTGGAGTGCAAGGGTTTCCGGAAGCGAATCGGGCCATTCGGAGGGTGCCTGGAGACGAATTTAAGAATGTGCATGTGTTCGGCGCGGAGCGAATTGCGTAAAGTGCATACTTCCGTTCAATTATTCCCGGTCATGGGCGAGGCGGGGGCGACGAGCGACCCGCCTCCCTTATTTTCCGTCTGCGCTCCTCCCCACCCCGCTCTCGCAACTCGCGTAAGCGGTCGGCCGAGATAGAGATGAAACCGACGCCACGAAGGGGCGCATAAAAAAGTCAGCGGGGTGAAGAAGGAGGGGGGAACCTTCTTCGGGGAATACCCGCCGACGTCTGAAAGTTATCCCAAAGGGGCGGCGAAGGCGAATGTTTCGGTGGCACGCGTCAGCCCATTTTTCCGGCGCCGTCCTGCCCAGCCCCCACGCGCCTGAACAGGTGCTGGTCGTTACACCCGCTGTGTCGTCTTCTCCTGGATGTTTTGGACCCCGCGGACGGAACGGTTATCGTTCGGCCTTTCACGTCGCGGTATCTCTGTGCCGCAAACACTCAATGCACGAGCGCCATGAATAAAGCGCCAGACAATTCCACCTCAGGCAACGGGGACGCGAATCGATTCCTCCGTGTGGAGCCCGCCCGGAGCGAACGAGGGGAGGCCGAACGCGGGCGGCCGGTGAAGGAGCCGGAGCGAGAGCGGACGCAGCTCGCCGAAGTCTTGGAGCAGTCGCCGTCCTTCATGGCCATCCTGCGGGGCCCCCGGCACGTTTTTGAGTTGGTGAACAAACGGTATTGTCAGCTCGTGGGCTCCCGTGACCTCATCGGCAGGCCCGTGCGC
>JAQGHH010000653.1 GCA_028288945.1 Phycisphaerales bacterium | reverse complement strand
GACGTGGATTTCCTCCCCCTGCGTGACGAGCACGTTTTCAAAAAACGTCGCCTGATACGGCACCGGCGGCGAAGCCGGCCGCTCCTTCGCAGGCTGCCCCTTGCCCGGGCGCGTCACGGGGCGCGGGGCGGCATTGAGGGCTCCGGCTGCGGCGGATTTGTCGTTCGCCGCCAGCATCGCGGGGAGTGGGCCGGCCAGCGCATTAGGCTGCCCCGCGGGTTGTGTCGCGGGCGTCGCCCGGACGCCGAACGCGCCGGAAAAGCCCGCGGAGTCGTACACGGTCAACTGTTCCCCGTGCGCGATCTCCAGTAATTCCAGCCGGCCGTCCTTGGCGTTCCAGCGCAGCCGCAGGCCGCGTCCATCAAAGTCATATCGCTTATGGTCCGGGTTCGTGCGCATCCGCACCGGCACCTGGTCCGGCGGGACCGTCTTTCCCGCCGCGTCCACGAAGCTCTCGGTCGTGATCAAAAGCGTTTCGTTGTCGAACTGGATGTTGTCGGTGACGAGGGTTTCGTCAGGCGTCTCCGGCTTGGAATCCGGGCCGAGCCCGAACATCTCAATCACCACGTTATGGATCCGCCCCCGATTGGGCGCCGCCGGGGGCGGCTGGCCGCCGCTGCCTTTGGAGGTGTCCGGCGCATCGGGGACGACGATCTCGCCGGTCTTGCCCGTCAGGCGCATCATCTGGTTGTGGCCGGTGTAGAACTCCGCCTCCGGATTCTTCGCCAGCACGATCCCGTTATTCTTCGGCACATACTCGTCCGCCCGGAACCGCGTCTTGACGTTCCCCTCATCGTCGCGCGTCTCGTACCACGCCCCCTTGCCGGGACCCAGCTTCCCGATCGTCTGCGAGCTCGTGTCCTTGGGCCGCACCGCCGCACGCTGGCCGCCGGTAATCGTCCCCGATGCCGGCGGCTGAAGCCGCGAGTAAACAAAGAACCCCCCGCCGAGCAGGATGCAGGAGAGGATGACCAGTAGGAGGGAACGCATTCGAGTTAGTGGTCAGTTGCCAGTTGTCAGTTGCCAGTGAGGGAAGGAGAAAGTCGCGAGCTGTTAAGTGGCAGATGCCGTAATGGAATCAGAAAAGGCGAAACTACATCTGCTTCCTTCACTGGCAACTGACAACTTGCAACTGGCAACTCATTCCCTCCCCTCCCCATCCACATCAAACATCCTCAGAACCACCAGATCCTGAATATCGATGATGCCGATCGGCCGGTCCTGGTCGTCCACGACCGGGAGCTCGTCGATGCGGAACTGCCGCATGACGGCCATCGCCTCGCTGGCGAGCTGCTCGCCGCCGATGCGCTTGGGGTTGCGGGTCATCACTTCCCGCACGGGCCGGCGGAGGGCCGAGCCGTCGTCGTCCGTGATCGCCCTTCGTAAATCGCCATCGGAGAAGATCCCACTGACCTTCCCGCCGTCGTCGGTCAGCACCA
This sequence comes from Phycisphaerales bacterium, assembly GCA_028288945.1. Lineage (GTDB taxonomy): Bacteria > Planctomycetota > Phycisphaerae > Tepidisphaerales > Tepidisphaeraceae > RYN-428. The sequence goes on along the minus strand of JAQGHH010000653.1, from coordinate 3,523 downwards.
CCGCGCCGCTCCGCCGTTTGATCCGGCTCACCTCGTGCAGCACCTGCCCCACCGTCAGCTTCTCCGAAGCCAGCGGCATGTTCTCCCCCACCTTAAACGTCATCGCCTCCTTCACCCGGATCAGCTTCCGCCCGAGCTGCCCGGCGGGGTGATAGAGTGCGAATTCGTCTGCGGTAAAATCACGGCGTTTCATCACCGACAAGAACAACGCGTCCCCCAAAGCCGTCATAGCCGTGGTGCTGGCGCTGGGCGCGAGGCCCAGCGGACAGGCCTCTTCGATCCGGCCGAGCTTCAGCACGACGTCGGAAAACCGCGCCAGCGCGTTATGGGACGTCGCGGTAATAGCTATCACGGACGCGCCCAGTTTTTTGAGCACGCTCAGCATGCGTACAATTTCATCACTTTCCCCGCTGTGGGAGAGGATGAGTACGATGTCGCCGCTGCGGACCACCCCAAGGTCGCCATGCAGGGCCTCGGCGGGGTTGAGAAAGTGGCTGGGCGTGCCGGTGGAGCTGAATGACGCGGACAATTTCCGCGCGACGTGCCCCGCTTTGCCGATGCCACTGGTAATGACCGCGCCCCGGCAGGCCAGGATCAGCTCCACCGCGCGCGGGAACTGATCGTCCAGGGCGATCCCCCGGACGGCCCCGGCTTCGACCTCGAGCACCTGCTGGGCGAATTGGCGAATGTCATCGATCATCGCAAGACCCGCATGGTACGCGATGCCCCGCCGGATGGAAATTGTCGTGGGCCGCATGCTCAAAACATGCGACCACAGATTACACAGATCTCACAGATTGGATGCAGGCGCATGGTGCCCGTCCTTAATCTGTGAAATGTGCGTAATCTGTGGTCGCCTTGGATTCGCATTCTGTGCCGGAGCACGCGCCACTTGTCAGATGCGTGGCCATATGGAGACTGCTTTTCGTGTCTGATCCGGACTATTACGCCATCCTCGGCCTCCCGCCCACCGCCAACGCGATCGACGTGCGGGCGGCGACCCGCGCCATGATGCGTGAGCTCCAATCGGGCGGCGGCCAACAGCAGGGAGACGCCGAGCATTTCAAGCTGCTTCAGCACGCCTGTGATGTGCTCTGCGACGCCGACCAGCGCCGCCGATACGACTCCCGGCAATCCATCCTCCGCGGCGAAAAACCCAAGGCCAGCGCGCGCCGTCCCAACAAGAATCCCTGCGCCGCCTGCGGCGCGGGCGTCTACGCCTTCGAGCTTAAGCTCCACCTGGGCCGCCGGATCTGCGCGAACTGCTACCGCAAACGCAAAGTCGGCGGCCCGCGCGTACAACTCCGCCGGGGGTTGCTGGCCGCCCAGCATCTGGCCGTAATGACCGCCCGACTGCGCACCAGCCTGGTCGCCTGGTTCGCCATCGCCCTCCCCATCATCGCTGCCGGCGGCTACTTCGCGTGGAAACGAAACCACCGCCCCGCCCACTTCCGCCCCACGCCGCTGCTCGACGCAACCACGCCGGGCGACGGCCCAGCCTCTCCCGACGCCCGCGAAAGCGCCTTGGCCCAGCCGCATTCGTAGTGGTCCGCCCACTCTAAAATGTCGGGTATAACCGCCTGAGCTTCACGCGGGCGTCAGCGGTGGTGAACTGCCAGTTCACCTTACTGGCCGTCCGGTTCCTTTCGACGTTCCACGCCGCCAGTTCCTTCTCAAATGTCGGCGCGTCGGGGATCCGCCGGCCCAGGCACTGACGCGAGAGGATCGACAACTCGATCTCGGCGACGTTCAACCAACTGCCGTTGCGCGGCGTGTGGTGGATCTCCAGCTTCCGCGCCAGGCGGTGGGCCTCGGCGGCGGGGAAGGTCTCGTACAACGAGGCGATGTGGTGGGTGTTAAGGTTGTCGCAGACCAGCTTGATCTTGCGGGCATGGGGGAAGTCTTCATCCACCAGCCGCTTGATCTGGCGGGCCCAGTCCTCGCGGGTCCGCCGGGCGCTGACGCGCCGCCAGCCCAGCGGCGGGGCGAAGAACATGAAGACCGACTGCACGCCGCCGCGGGTGTAGTGGTAGTCCTCGCGCGGCGGTCTGCCGGACCCCCCGGGCAGGGGCGGCTCCACGTCGCCCAACAGCTGCGTGCTGGCCTCGTCCATGGTCACCAGCGGCTCGAGCGGGTCCGGCGGCTGGGCGTAGACGTCCAGCGTGTCTTCCATCTGCGCGACGAAGCGGGCGAGGTCTTTTTCGGGGATGCAGAAGCGGTCGACCCGCCAGGGCTGCAGTTCGTTTTTTTGATCGTGGTGCGGACCGTCTCGGCACTGATGCTGACGACGACCTTGCGCCTGACCAGCTCGTCGGCCAGCAGTTGCATGGTCCCGTAGCGCCGGCCCTCCGGGGCCGGCGAGCAGCAGACCGCCGCCAGGACCGCTTCGCCGGCGCCGTCGAGCTTGGGGGGCACGGGGGGCGTGAGCCGGGCCTTGCGGTCCAGGGCGACGCCTTCGCCGCCGCGGCGGAAGTTCTTGCGGGTGCGGGCGACGGTCTTCTCGTGGACCCCCAGTTGCCCGGCGATCTGCACGTCGGTGTAGCGGCCCATCGGGTGGTCCTGGTCGCTGAGCAGCAGGATGCGGGCATAATTGATGCGTTTGGCCGCGCTGTGCCCGTTGCGGACCACTTCTTCCAGCCGCTGCCGCTGCTCGGCGGTGAGCCGCACGGCCGCCTTGCGTTCGCCTTCCATGGCATTCTCCTTGGTCCCCCCACGGCAAGGATCGGCGGTTCACCCCCGCGACCGATAAAATTAGGGCGGGCGGACCACTACAACTGCGCACGCACCGAGCATGGGCGGGACGCCCATGTCACGAAATGGTTTTTGCGTCACATCGGATCACGGGCGGGCCGCCCGTGCCACGCTTTTGATTACACGTTCTCCGGCACGACGAACGGCTTGCGGTACGCGCGCGTGAGCAGCGCATTGGCGTCGGGGTTATCAATGAACCGCTCGGTCTTCGGGTCCATTTGCAGGACCGGGCCGAGGGTCGCCTTGTCCATCGTGATGTCCACTTCGTTGTTCGCCAGGTGCTCCTTGAATCGCTCGAAGGTTTCGGTCGCGGCTTTGTCGGATTTGATCGCTTCCTTGATCGCGCCTTGCTCGGTCTTTTGGCCCAGGCGGTAGGAGATATTGCTCGTGTGGCACAGGGCGCTGGAGAGGTGGCCTTCCAAAATGTCGGCGTGCAGGTCGGAGACCTTGCGGCTGCGGACGGCCTTGATGAAGTTGGCGAAGTGGTCGCCTTCAAAATCGCCTTCGGACTTGCCGTCGAATTTGCGGATCTCTTTGCCCTCGTTGTCGAAGGCGGTCGTGCCGGAAAGATAGCCGTGCTCGCACTCGATGACCTGACCGATCTCCTCGCCCTTGTACTTGTCCATTTTCGCACTGCCCGGCTCACTGGCCAGGCCGCGGACCTCGAAGATGAGCAGCGAGTCGCCGTAATCATGGACGGCGAACTGCGTGTTGGGGGTCTGGCCGTCGTCGTCGTAGCCGAAGCGGCCGCCGATGCTCATCACGCGCGGCG
>JAQGHH010000103.1 GCA_028288945.1 Phycisphaerales bacterium | reverse complement strand
TCCCCGGCATAGTGATTCAACCCTATTTCGAGCGTCCCGGCTTCATAACGCGCGTAGCGCTTGCTGACGTCGAAGCCGAGAACAATCCGCACGGTCGAGAGATCCGCGCCAAGCGCCTCGCGCTGCGAAGCGTCCTGACAGGCCAGCGCGATCGCCCCATGAATCCGGTTGAGGCCCCAACGCGAAAGCTGGCGCGCGGTGAGCGTGGCGTCGGCGTCGTCCCAATTCACGTCGAGATTGACGTTGCGGCCGAGCAGCGCGCCGATCCGCCGCATGAAACGCGGAACCGCGTGCGCGCGGTACACCTCCAGTGACGGGGATTCCTCGTCGGTGGGCAGCAGGCGACGCCCCGCGAGTTGATCGTCGATTGTTTCGGGGAGGCCGGCCAATACGCCGGGCAGAAGCTCCGCCAGCCCCGCATCGCTGTAGTAGCCGTCCGTGTGGTTCAGCCACATCCGGTAGACGAGATCGCTTCCGTCGAGCGCGACGAATCGGTCGTCGGAATAATTCGCCGCTTCGATGCGCAATGCCCGCAGCCGGCCTTTGAGCGGGACCTGCTGCGCCGCCTGGGTCAATAGCTCGCCCCACGCGCCAAACAACTGCCCTTCGAACCAGTTCACCAGCACATCCCGCTCGTCGCTCCCAAGCTGCCGCAGCAGATCGGCGATCGCCGCCTGCGCGATGACGGGCGAGCCGACCGCGCCGCTCAGCATCTCATGCAATTTCGGCAGCGGCGTCATCTCCGCCAGCGGCAGCAGTTCCTCCGCCTGCACCTGCAGCGGGGCGTCGTCGCAATTCAGCGCCGCGTCGGCCGGACCGGTCGATCCGCCGCCCATGACCTGCCCGAGCCCATCGGCCAGCGCCTGGCCCACGCCCTCCATCGCGGTGCTCATCACCGTGGCGACCTGCTCCATCGCGGCGTCGATCCCGCCGCCCATCATGCGCTCCATCGTCGCCGGCAGATCCAGCTTCCATTGCCCGTCTTCATTGAGCATGACGCACGGCATCACCATGGCCGGCGGGGCGTCGGCCGGCGCGTCCAGTGGGATGAGCTTCAGGGGGATGATCGCGGTCTCGCCATCCATCTGCCCCTCGCCCAATTCACACCGTACGCCCTCCGGCCCGGCAGGGTCGAACTGGCCCGACTCCAGCGTCCGGCGCGACAGGCACGCCTTCAACGCCTGCTCGTCGCGGCGCTGCCCGGCGTCCAAAAATTTCTGAAGGGTCTGCACTGCCTCAAAGGGAACGCCGGCGGACAACTGCGTCATCGAATGCTCCTTGGATCCCGGCTCAAGCCAGAATCGATAAGCATTCTTCCATGCCGTGCCCACTTTTAGAAGAGACTTCGATGATCTGAATCCCCGGCCGGACGGATTGGATGTTGCGGTGGGCCGCTTCGCGGTCAAATTCAACCGCCGTCGCCAGGTCCATTTTGGTGATCACCGCGACATCGGCGGTGTTGAAAATAGTCGGGTACTTCAGCGGCTTGTCTTCCCCTTCGGTCACCGAAAAGAGCACCAGCCGCAGCGCCTCCCCCAAATCGTAGCTGGCAGGGCAGACCAGGTTGCCGACATTTTCCAGGAAGAGGAGATCGAGCGAAGCGAGGTCCCAACCTTCCAGCGCATCGAGCACCATCTGCGCTTCGAGGTGGCAGACCGTGCCGGTGGTGATCTGCCGCACCGGCGCGCCGCTGCGTGCGAGGCGCTGTGCGTCGTTGTCGGTCGCCAGATCGCCGACCAGTGCCGCGACGCGCTTGCGGCCTGCGAGCGTGGTCAACACGCGCTCCAGAAACGCCGTCTTCCCCGCCCCGGGGCTGGAGACGAGGCTGACGACGCGTACGCCCGCCTCCTGAAATCGCTGCCGCAACGCGCGGGCGACGACGTCATTCTGCTTGAGCACTTTCTGCCGGACTTCAACGAGGCGGGTTTGTGTGTTCATTATATTCTTCCTCTCCCTTGAAGGGAGAGGGCCGGGGTGAGGGTAGAGACATCAAATAAACAACTGACCCAAGCATTGTAAGGCCCGGCCATCGCAAATGTGAGGCCAAAAGCGCAGCCGCATAAACACGTCGCCTCACACGCTTTTCGCTGTTCCCCTCACACCCCATAAAGCGTCTAATGCCTCTCACCGCACTCGGGGAGTCAGACATGGTGCATCGCACCCGTGCATGGAGCTTCCGCAACAAGGCCGTCCTCACGCTCGCGCTGATTGCCGCGGCGAATCTCCTCGCATGGGCCGCGGCGCTAATCACGTTCCATCACTTTGCCGTGCTCCTGGGGACCGCGACGCTCGCCTACACCTTCGGCCTGCGTCACGCGGTCGATGCCGACCACATTTCCGCCATCGACAACGTCACGCGAAAGCTCATGCAGGACGGCCAGCGCCCGCTGCTCGTCGGCTTCTTCTTTTCGCTGGGGCATTCCACCGTCGTGGTGCTGTTGTCGGTGGTGATCGCGCTGACTGCCTCTCACGTGCAATCCCGCTTCCCCGATTTCCAGCGGATCGGCGGATTGATCGGCACGTTCGTCTCGGCGCTTTTCCTGCTCGTCATAGCCGCGATCAATCTGCTGGTTCTCCGCGGCGTAGTAGGCGCGTTCCGGCGCGTCAAACGCGGCGAACCTTACGACGAGCAAAATCTCGACGCCGCCCTCGGCCAGCTAGGCATCATGGGGCGCGTCTTCCGGCCGGTCCTGCGCATCGTGGACCGCAGTTGGAAAATGTACCCCGTGGGCTTCCTGTTCGGCCTGGGTTTCGACACGGCGA
>JAQGHH010000616.1 GCA_028288945.1 Phycisphaerales bacterium | reverse complement strand
GTTGCGCTACAATTCCGATGGGGTTTCTTGCATGGCTGACACAATCGAAAAGCGGGTGGCGAAGCTTCGGGACGAGCTGAATCGCCATAGTTATCTTTACTACGTTCTGGCTAAGCCGGAAATTTCTGACCAGCAATTCGACAGGCTCTTGCGCGAGCTGGCGGAGCTGGAGGAGAAGCATCCGGAGCTGAGCACGCCCGACTCGCCCACGAAGCGGGTGGGGGGGCAGCCGATCGAGGGGTTCCGGCAGGTCACGCACGCCGTGCCGATGATGAGCATCGACAACACGTACGACGAGGCGGACGTCCGCGCGTTTGACGAGCGCGTGCGCAAGGGCCTCGGCGGCGAAAGCGTCTGCTACGTGCTGGAGCCGAAGGTGGACGGTGTGGCTTCGTCGCTCCGCTACGAAAAGGGCGCGCTGGTCCTCGCGGCCACACGCGGCGACGGGCGGGTGGGGGATGACATCACCGCGCAGGCCCGCACGATCCAGTCGATTCCGCTGCGGCTGCATGACGGGGGCGATCTGCCCAAGGTGCTGGAAGTCCGTGGGGAAATCTACATGAACACCGCCGACTTCCAGCGGCTCAACAAGGAGCGCGCGGCGGCGGGGCTCGACGTGTTCATGAACCCGCGCAATCTCACCACCGGCACGCTCAAGCAGCTCGACCCGAAAATCACCGCGCAGCGCAAACTCCGATTCGTCAGCCACGGCGTCGGGCAGGTCGAGCCGATGCTCACCGAAAGCTACTGGGAATGGCTTAAGCTGCTGAAGAGCTGGCGGCTGCCGGTGAACGAGCACACGACCTACGCGAAGGACGTCGAGGAAGTGCTCGCGACGATCAAGGCGTTTGAAGAGGTGCGCGGGAAACTGCCGTTCCAGACGGACGGGATCGTCATCAAGGTCGATTCGTTCAAGCAGCGGGCGCGGCTCGGGGCGACGAGCAAGTCGCCGCGGTGGGTGATCGCGTACAAGTATGCCGCCGAGCAGGCGCAGACTGTGATCCGCGAGGTGGACTGGCAGGTTGGCAAGGGGGGGACGCTCACGCCCGTGGCACGGATGGAGCCGGTGTTCGTGGCGGGGACGATGGTGTCGAACGCGTCGCTGCACAACATCGAACAGATCCGCCGGCTCGATCTGCACATCGGCGACACGATCGTGCTGGAAAAGGCGGGCGAAGTCATCCCGTACGTCCGGCAGGCGGTTCCGGAAAAGCGGCCCAAAGGGGCGAAGCCGATCGAGCCGCCCAAGGTGTGCCCATCGTGCGGCAGCAAGGTCGAGAAGGAGGACGGCACGCCGTACATCCGCTGCGTCAACCCCGATTGCCCCGCGCAATTCCGCGAGCGGCTCAAATGGTTCTGCGGGCGCAAGCAGATGGACCTGGAAAACGTCGGTGACAAACTGGTCGATCAGCTTGTGGACAAGGGCATGGTGAAAACCTTCGCGGACCTGTACCGGCTGAAGAAGGAAGACCTGCTAGAGCTGGAGCGTATGGGGGAGAAGAGCGCACAGAACGTCCTGGACGCGATCGAGGCCAGCCGCAATTGCGGGCTGGACCGGCTGCTGGCGGGGCTGGGCATTCCGCACGTGGGCAACCGCATCGCTTATGTGCTGGCGAGCAATTTCGGCTCGCTGGACGCGCTGTGCCGGGCGTCCGTGGAGGAACTGTTGGCGGTGAATGAGATCGGGCCGGGGATCGCGGATTCCGTCCACAGTTTCTGCAATAACAAGGCGGGGCAGCACGTCATCGCCGAGCTGAAGAGCGTGGAGATCGACCCGAAGATGGAGGTGGTGAAGCCCGCGGCAGAAGGCTCAGACAGCGCGCTGCCGCTGGCGGGGCAGACGGTGGTCGTCACGGGCACGCTGCCGACGCTGGGTCGGACGGAGGTCGAGGAGATGATCGTCAAGCTCGGTGGGAAGGCCGCGGGCAGCGTGAGCAAGAAGACCAGCTTCCTCGTCGCCGGGGAATCCGCCGGCAGCAAGCTGGATAAGGCGAAAGAGCTCGGCGTGGCGGTGCTGACGGAAGCGGAGTTCCTGAAGAAAATCGGCAAGTAGCAGTCGCGAGTGCGTGGCATGCGCGGCTCGCCCATGGTCACGGTACTCCGTGACGTTCAATCGGTGCTCCGATTGAAGAAAGCCCGAGCGCAGCGACGTAGGTTCGGCTCTGCCGAACATCAGCGCGCTTCAGCGAGACGTTCGGCACAGCCGGACCTACGGAATTGCGGCCAACAACATAAGCGGCCTGCCCATGCCACGAGAAAGGCCAGGGAGCCGCATCCTTCACGGCGGCTTTTTCGCCCGAGCGCTCACACCAACGAACGCCGACGGCGAAGCAGCGCTGCCGCGGCAAGCAGTCCGCCGAGCATCAATCCCGCCGGGGCGGCTGCGGGCAAGGGAACGGCGACGCCGGTCGCTCCGGTGCCGCCGATCGGGGTGATCAGGCCCGTCGCGACGGGGAGCGTAGGCTCGTAGGTGCCGCCAACGAACATGCCGTGCAGCTCAACCGCACGGATATTCAGCGGCGCCACAAGCTGGGGCACTTCCAGCGTGTAGGTCTGGGTGAAGTTGATGTTGCCCGCGGCGTCCGCCACCGGAAAGTCGCTGAATGTGTTGCCGAAGGAAGTGCCCGTCGGGTGAGCGGTAAGAAAGACCAGTTCCCCTCCCGTTATGCGGTCGGCTTCGATGTCGACGATCATCCCGTCGCCGTTGACGTCGGCGTTGGAACCGGTGGGAATGACGCTGGGCATCACCGGGTTAAGGAACCCGTGAACGTGTTCCTGGTGGAAGACGTTGGGGGTGAGCCCCTGGGCTTGGACGGCATACGTGAGCTGGTCGCCGTTGAGGCTGAACTGCGCCGTCCCGGTGACGCCCGAGTTGTTGAGCGGCGTGAGCGTGGCCTGGAACTGGAACGAAGGTCCCGCGACCGCCGCGGCCGGCATGGCCGCGAGCACGACGCCGGCAAGAACACGCGAAGTGACGCGAAGCATTTTGCGCCTCCCTTGTTTGGCTCCGGGCCGGCACCGGCGGGCTCTTCCCGCGGCCTGCCGGTACCGGTATTTCTCGGGAGGAACGTAGCAGCGTGCTGCGCGTTGAGCGCAGTCCCAATTACCCTTGTTTACCGCCCCGGCTTTTACGCGATCCGCATTACAAATGCCCGCAGATAGCGTGATGAGCCTGACACACAGCGGGCTGATAAACACCGCTGAAGATATGGATGGACATGCGGGCATTACCGTCCGGCTTCGCCACTGCCCACGCCGATTCGCTTTTTTGTTGATACCGCAGCACCGTTTCCCGCAAGCGCCGAAAATTGAAGTGCAACCATGGTCGCAAGATTCTTGTGGCACGGGTTATCAACCCGTGCAAACTGCGTGAGGCGTCGGACATCGCTCTTTCTTCTGCGCACCTTGCACGGGTTGAAAACCCGTGCCACGGACCGCCGAAACGCGTTCGGCAAAGCCGAACCTACATGCGTGGGCGGAAACGATCCCCCTCACCTCAACGTCCGATTCACCACTTCCTGCACCTTCGCGATCTTCGCATCGGCGGTCGCCCGGTCCGGGGCCTCGGCGATGATCCGCATGATCGGCTCGGTGTTGCTGGCGCGGGCGTGGACCCAGGCGTTGTCCCAGTCGATGCGGATGCCGTCCTGAGTGTCCACCTTTTCCTTTGCGAATTCCTTCTTAATCGCCTCGACGGCGCGGTCGGCATCCTCGCGGCGGCATTCGAATTTGGTCTTGACGATCTCATACCGCGGCAACTCCGCTACGAGCTGGCCGACCGTTTTTCCCGTGGACGCCATGAGCTGAAGCACGTAGGCCATGCCGACGAGGCTGTCGCGGCCGGGGACGATGCGGGGGTCGATGACCCCGCCGTTGCCTTCGCCGCCGATGACGGCGTCGTTTTGCAGCATCGCCTGCACGACGTTCGCTTCGCCCACCGCCGTGCGCAGCACGCGCCCGCCGAACCGGGCGGCGACGTCGTCGAGCATCCGGCTGCTCGATAAATTCGTCACCGCCACCGCGCCGGGCCGGCGCGACATGATCCACTGGGCCGCGAGGACCAGTGAATATTCTTCGCCGATGTAGGTGCCGTGCTCGTCCACAATGGCGAGCCGGTCGGCGTCGGGGTCCTGGGCGAAGCCGACGGTCGCCCGCTGGCGGCGAACTTCATCGCACAGGCCGGTGAGGTTCCTGGCGGTCGGCTCGGGCACGTGCGGGAACTTGCCGTCGGGCGTGCCATGGAGGTGGACGAGTTGGCAGCCGAGCTTGTTGAGCAGCGTCGCGGTGGCGACGCAGCCGGCCCCGTTTACGCTGTCGAGCACCACTTTGTAACGCTTGGTGGAGATGCCCAGAACGTCAACGTGGTCGAGCACGCGCTTGACGTGCAGGGCGTGGGTCTCGCTATTTTTCTTCGGCAGGACGAGCGATTCGACTCGGACGAAATCGGATCGCTGCTCGTTGTAGAGACGTTTAATCGCCTCGGCGTCGGCGGGGGGCGGGGCGGTTGCGGCGCGGTTGAGAAGCTTCAGGCCGTTCCATTCGAT
>JAQGHH010000612.1 GCA_028288945.1 Phycisphaerales bacterium | reverse complement strand
GTCAAAGGTCGTAATCCTTGATCTTCCGGTACAGCGTGCGTTCGCCGATGCCCAGGATTCGGGCGGCTTGTTCGCGGTTGCCGTTGGTGAGCTTCAGGGTGTTGCGGATGAGCTCGCGCTCGGCTTGTTCGATGCTGATGCCGACGAGGTTGTTCATGCCGCCGCTGACTTCTCCGCCCGCGGGACGGATTTCCGGGGGGAGGCTGGAGACCGCCAGCTTGGGGCCGGGCGAGAGCACGACCATCCGCTCGATCACGTTGCGCAGCTCGCGCACGTTGCCGGGCCAGGAATAACTCATCAGCACCTGGTGCGCCTCGGGCTCGACGCCCTCGATCTGCTTGTCGTATTTCTCGGCGGCGGCTTTCATGAAGTAATGGATCAACAGCGGGATATCCTCCCGCCGTTCGCGCAGGGGCGGGATGTGAATGGTGACGCCGTTGATGCGGTAGAGCAGGTCCTGGCGGAACTGCTTTTCCTTCACCATCTCTTCGAGGTTCTGGTTGGTCGCGCTGATGATCCGCACGTCCACCTGCAGCGGCTCGTTGGAGCCGAGGCGCACGACTTCGCCGTTCTCAAGGGCGCGCAGGAGCTTGGCCTGCATGTCGTGGGGCATGTCGCCGATCTCGTCGAGAACGAGCGTTCCCCCGTCCGCGTGTTCGAAGCGGCCCTCGCGGTCAGCTCCCGCGCCGGTGTAGGCGCCTTTGATGTGGCCGAAGAGCTCGTCTTCGAGGATCGTGGGGGCGAATCCCGCGCAGTTCATGATCACCAGCCGCTGCTTGCGGCGTTTGCTGTGGTTGTGCAACGCGCGGGCAACCAATTCCTTACCCGTGCCGTTCTCGCCGAGGATCAGCACCGGAATATCGGTGGGCGCGACCTGGCGGGCCGTCTGCATCACCTTGCGCATCGCGCCGCTGTTGCCGACGATCCCCTCGAATCCCGCGGCATCCGCGATCTGGTCCTGCAGAACCTGGTTCTGTTTCTGGAGCGAAGCCTTCTCCGCCGCCCGGTTCACCTGGGCGCTGAAGTGCTCCAAATCCAGCGGCTTTTCGATGAATCTGTACGCCCCCTCGTTCATCGCCTGCACCGCGGTCGGGATGTCCCCGTGTGCCGTCACCAGAACCACGGGCGGCTGCGGGTCGAGCGCTTTGGTCTTCTTCAAGACCTCCAGCCCGTCGCGATGGCCCTCCATGACGAGGTCGGTCACGACCACGTCATACGGCCGCCGATCGAGGCGCGACAGCGCCTCCGACAAGTTGTACGTGACGTCGCATTTGTGGCCTTGGCGCGTCAGCGCCTCGCACATGACCTGCGCGTGCTCCTTCTCGTCGTCCACAACCAGGATTTGGGATTTCTTGATCTCGTCGTCGGGCATAGCGGTTGGGATTCTATCTGCGGTCCCCTCTCCCTCCTAGGGAGAGGGAGATGAGACAGGCAATTCGATCGAAAAAACCGATCCCTTCCCCACTTCACTCCGCACGGCGACTTTGCCGCCGTGTTCTTCGGCGACCCGCCGGGCAATCGCCAGGCCCAATCCCGTGCCGCCTTTTTTCGTGGAATAATAGGCGTCGAATATCCGCGCGAGCGCTTCGCCGGCGATGCCTTTGCCGGTGTCGGTCACGTCGATGACAACGCGGTCGGGCTCGCGCTTCGCCGACAAAATAATCTCGCCCCCCTGCTCGGGCATGGCTTGCAGCGCGTTGATCATCAGGTTGAGCACGGCCTGCTTGATCAGCCGCTCGTCGAGCGAAACGGCGATCCGCCCGACCGGCCGGGCGACGCGCAACTGCACGCGCTGGAGCTGCGCCTGCGGGGAAAAAAAGTCCACGAGTTCTTCCAATAAGTCGTAGACGTCCGCTGGCTTGGGCGACAGGCTGATCTTCCCGGCATACCGCAGAAAATCATCGAGCGTCTCGCGGAGGCGGGCGGTTTCCTTCTGAACCGTGTTCAGCCGGCCGACCAGACGGCTGTAGGCGGGGTTGTCCGGCCCCAGGTCTTCGCGCAAAAGCTGGAGGTTGAGCTGGACGGTGGAAAGGGGGTTCTTGATTTCGTGGGCGAGCCCGCCGGTAAGGGTGCCAAGCTCGGCAAGGCGCTCGGCATGGCGGGCGCGATGTTGAAGGCGCTCGTATCGCCGATACCAGCCAAAGCCCACCGCCCCGGCCACCGCAAGGCCGCCGAGCAACCCGACAATCATCCCCCAGCCGAACAGGCCCATAGGCGTGCGAAGGTTACGGAGGGAGGAGGGAAATGTAAATGTGAGCCTTGTAGACGTGAGAGCGTTGTGCGCGATGAGTGAAACGTGACGAGGTTTCAAGTCGCTCATTGCTTGTCACGTTTCAGTCATCACTCATCAGCGTCCTCCGTGTACAATCGCCTCCAATGGCAAATCCCGAAAAGTATCCCCCGTCGGTCATGGCGGCGAAGTTCGGCATCGGCAAGCTGATGCGCCACTTGTTTATCTGCCTGGGGCCCGATTGCGTTGATTCGGCTGAGGGGGAGAGAACGTGGGAGTACATCAAAAGGCGGATGAAGGAGTTGAACATTGCCGGGCCGGAGGGGCCCTGCTATCGCACCAAATGCCAGTGCCTGCGCGTCTGCATCGCGGGGCCGATCGCGGTGGTGTATCCGGAAGGGACGTGGTACCAGAATGTGACGCCGGACAACGCCGAGCGGATCATCCAGCAACACCTCATCGGCGGAAAGATCGTCGAAGACCTCTGCTTCGCGCGCAATCCGCTCGGGTGACAAAAGCCTTTCGACAGGATGGGCGTCGAAGCAAGCACGTCATGGCAGGAGAGGGCGAACCCAGGGTTCGCCCCTACAAAGAGGAAGGAGCGGCGTCGCCATGCAACTCGCCCGTCGAATGATTCCGATCGCGTTCGTCATTTGTGGCCCGGTGTTCTTGTGCGCGTGCGAATCCAAGTCGCGCGAATTCGTGGGGGAAAGCACGGCGCGGGTGCTGTCAGCGCCGGACCGGGTGGAGGCGTATCGGGTTGCCGGGAGCCGCAGTATTGCCCCCGCAACCCCGCCTGCCGACCAGGCGGGAAACCTCGCCGGGTTTCCCATCACCGCGACGGGACGAAATCAAAGCAAGGACTTCGGCGCCCGTCTTGGTGCGGTGCTACTGAATGACAAGACCTACGAATGGAACATGGCCAAGGGGTGCACGTTCGATCCGGGCGTCGCGTTTCGCGTGTGGAAGGGGCAAGAGTCAGTGGTCGTGCTGATCTGCTTCAAATGCGAACAGGTCGGCATCGCGCCCGATGACTCCGTGAAAGACCTGCGCATCAAGGACGCCGACCCCGG
>JAQGHH010000087.1 GCA_028288945.1 Phycisphaerales bacterium | reverse complement strand
CCGCATCGGCGGGATTCTTGATGCCGAGCAGTCGGCGGCCTTCGGGCGAATTGAGGTCGCCGGTGAGCGGGATATTGGCGGTGAGGATCAGCCGATAGCCGCCGGTTTCGGACTTGCGATCCCCGGGGTCTTTGGTCCCCTCCTGTTTCATCGCGGCGACCGTGATGAGGGTGAAGGCGGCAAAGGAGATGAGCCCGACCGCGAGCACGCCGCGGGCGGTATGGCGGGAGGCGTTGCGCATTCCGAGCCGAGCGAGTGAGCCCGCACCGGCGAAGCTGGCCCCCGCATGTCGGCGGGGGCGGAGGACGCCGCCCAGCCAGCAGAGGCAGCCGCACAGGAGCAGCGCCCCCCCGCCGAAGCCTTCCTCGGTTGAAATCTTTCCCTTAGCCGCGGCGACGACGATTGCAATCCCAACGATCGCAATGCACACGCCCACCCAGCGGACGACCCGGCCCTCGCGGCGCTTGCCGCTGCCCGTGCCCCACGCGCCCGCCATGAGTCGGGCCGCGTGCGCCCGGCCGACGCGCCACACCGCCCAGAGGATCGCGAAGAAAGCGACGAAGAGACTGCCGACGAGCCCGTACGCGAGCGTGAGCGGCTGAACGTACAGGTGCATCGAGGTGGTGCCGATCGCGCCGACCCACCAGGTCCGCAGGCCCAGCACAATGAGCCAGGTGTATCCGATCGCGCCGGCCAATCCGATCGCGCCGCCGATGAGCGCGAGGGTCATCCCTTCGCCCAGGGCCAGACGGCGCAGGGAGCCGGGCGTAAACCCGACCGCGGACAGCAGCCCGATCTGCCGGGCGCGCTGCTCGATGTTCAGACGAAAGAGCATCGCCACCAGCAGTGCGGCCGCGACGATGAGGAAGAAGCTGAACATGATGAAGAACATCGAGAAATCCGTACCCCCGGAGGCCGCGGCTAGCTGCTGGGCCTTGATCGGACGGAACGCCAGCCCCATCGATTCCGGCTTCAATTCGGCGAGGAGATGCTGCGAGAATTTTTCCGCATCGGCCGCGGGGACGCGCAGGCCGGTGACGTCGCCATAGACTCCGCCCCACAATTTGCGAGCGGTTTCAAAGCTCACGAAGAGCTTGGGCGCGGCGCGGTACTGTTTCCAGTAATCCTCATCCGCCTTGGTGACGAGCGCCTTATCGATCTTCAGGCCTTCGGGCGGGTCCCAGTCGGCGACGCTGCTGGCGTCGGTGAGGCCCTTGTAGTTGGGCGGAAGCTGCGGGTCCGCGCCCAGGCCGTTCATTGGCAGTACAATTTTCACGGTGAACGTAAGCTTCTCGGATGGGAGGGCCTTGCTGGCGTCGGTGAGGTCGCCGCCGGGCTGGCGGAGGTAGAAGTCGATCCGCAGCTTGTCCCCCGCCTTCGCGCCGAGCTGGTCGGCGGTCCATTGATTGATCGCGATCTCATCGTCTTTCAGCGGCCCGTCCTCGAGCGATGAAATCCCCGCCCCCACGCCGTAATGAATGACTTTCGGCGGCCCGCCCGCCGCGAGGTTGCTCACGGTATTGATGAGATTCACCGACACTTCTCGCAACGGCAGATGCAGCGAGCCGGCCGCGCGCCGGGCGGCTTCCACAACGGGCGGGGCGAGGTACGTGTCACGTGCGATGACCGAGGCCTCGCCGTTCCCGGCGGGCCGGACGCTCAGGCCGTAGTCGTCGAGGCGAATCACTTTACGCAATTGCTCGTTGAGGGCCGTCACGGCTTCATCGGGCCTGGCGTTCGCGTCTTTCGCGTGGACGAGCAAGGCATTGACACGGCCGGGTTGGTCGAGGGCTTCCTGGAGGTCTTGCAGATTGACCCAGGCGTTGCGCGGGACGCGCTGGCCGCCATTGGGGTTGAAGAGGGAGACGAAGCCGGGATCGGAATCGATGCGGGAGACCTCGGTGCGCAGGTCGTTAAGCACGTCGTTACGCGCCCGGCGGGCGAGGGCTGCTTCGCGCGGGGCATCGCTTTGCGTCGGCACGGGGAGCAGCACAGTAGCGCCCGGCTGCGTCACGTCGATGCCGCCGGCGAGCTGGCCGTTCAGAATGGCTTTGCCGCGGGGGACGGGGAAGCCGTTGCCTGCGATGGAATGATTGCCGGCGCCCGGAGCGCCGAGGGCCGCGATCTGAACGTCCGCGGTGCGCGGCTTTTCGCTTGCGCTCGCGGAGTCGTTGACCGCGCCGCCGAGGATAATGGCGGCTGCCGTGAATTCATTTGTGGCGCCGACGCGGGGGTCTTGCTGGAGACGGTCGGCGAGCGTCTGGTCGAAGAAGCGTGTGGATATCAGCGCATAATCCACGGGGCCCAGGCGCTGGATGGCGAGGTCGGCGAGGCTGCCGCGGACGCTGTCTCCAACCATCAGCGCGCCGGTCAGGACGGCGGTTGCGACGGCCATGCCGAGCACGACCGCGGCATTGACGCCGCGGAAGTACCAGAGGTTGCGGAGGAGCAGTTGGGGCTTGGTCATCGCAATGCTCAAGTCAGCTTCCCGTCGACCATCCCCATTTTATTCGGGAACATTTCGGCGAGAGTCGGGCTGTGGGTGACTGTGACGAGGATGGCCCGGGACTGGGCGGCCAGGCGGGTGAGCAGGTCGCCGACGGCCTGGCCGGTCTTGGTGTCGAGGTTGCCGGTGGGTTCGTCGCAGAGCAGGAGTTGGGGCGAGTTCATCAGGGCGCGGGCGATGGCGACGCGTTGACGCTCGCCGCCCGAAAGCTCGGCGGGGAGATGTGTGGCGCGGTCGTCGAGGCCAACCTGCTTGAGCAACTCCGCGGCGCGGTCGGTGTCCGTTTTATTTACGCTGCCGGTAGCGAGGCGGGCGATCAAGACGTTTTCCAGCGCATTACATTGGGGAAGCAGATGATGGTCCTGAAAGACGAAGCCGACGCGGGTGCTGCGGAACTTGGCCAATTCCTTCGCGGAGAGCCGGAACGGATCGACGCCGGCGAGTGTGACCGTTCCCGCGGTCGGCGTGTCGAGCGTGCCGAGGATGTTGAGGAGCGTGCTCTTGCCCGAGCCGGAGGGGCCGACGACGGCGACGCGGTCGCCGGGGGAGAGGGAGAAGGACACGCCGCGGAGCACGACAAGCGGCTCGGCGGGGGTTGGGTATTCCTTGGTCACGTTGTCGATGACGAGACCGGCGGCAGTAGGACTGAGACCTGAGGACTGAGGACTGAGTGCGGTGATGAGTGATTCCATGGGTGACTCAGCATTCCTCGTTTACGAGTGATCTTAGAACCGTGTCACGATTGAGCAGGAATGTTCGGCGGAGCCGAACCTACAAATGCCGGCCAACGAACCCCCGTGCCGCGGAGAGGCGTGCCACACCCCTTAAGGGGCGAGGGCCGTCGGACGAATCATACGGACGCCGCGGCGGTCGTCGGCGCGATTACGCTTTCAAAAACCTTCAGCATGTTCCTCGCCATCTGGTCTTCCGTGAAGAGCGCGTGCGTTGCCGACCGGCCGGCTTCTCCGAGCTCCTTTCGACGTTGCGGGTCGCCGAGCAAATCGGCCAGCGCGTGGGCGAGCGCCGTGGCATCACCCGGCGGGACCAGGATTCCGCCGTGGGTTTGGTCCAGTAGCTCGGGGAAGGAGCCGTGCGCGGGTTGGACGACGGGGACGCCGCGGGCGAGGGCTTCCAAAATATACACTCCCTTGGCCTCGGCATACGCGGTGGGCACGCTGAAGACGTCGATGCCGTCGAGCATGTTGAGCTTGGCGGCGCGGTCCACTTCTCCCAAGTATTCGATCGATCGGTCGAGCCCGGCGGCGCTCAGGCGCTTGCGGAGGGCGGCGAACCATTTCTCGTCGCGACCGCCCAGATAACCCGCGACCTTCAGGCGAACGTCGGACATGCCGGGCAGCTTTACGAGAATCTCCATCGCTTCGATCAATCGCCCGAGCCCCTTCTCCGGGCAGATCCGGGCGAGGTAGCCGACGGTCGGCGGGCCGGGGCGCGCATGGCGCCCCGGGGCGGGGCGGAAATATTCCTCCGCGATTCCCGTGTAAACGACGTCGATCTGATCGCGGCCGACCGCGAGGTATTCGGCCATGCGGTCCGCGTAATAGTTGCTGGTCGCGACGAAGCGGGTGACGTCTGCCGTGCGGGCGCGGATCACCCGGCGGACTTCTTCGCGGTCCTGATCCTTCATCGCGTCCAGAAAAATATCCTCGCCCGTTAGCTCACAGATCACCGGCACGTTCAGTGCCTCGCGGAATGCGCGGGCCATGCCGATGAACATCGCGTTGGGCAGGCAGACGACCTGCGGCTTCACCTCGTCGCGGAGGAATTCGACCAGACGCCCGAGTTCTTTTTGAGCCGGGCCTTCTTCGCCCTGGAGGATGCTCACCGTGAGGCCGGCCAGTTTTTCGGGAGGCGTCTGTGCGCCCATTTTCCCCGCGGCGTTTAAGACCCACGGACGGTCGAAAATCCAATCGAGCATCCGCGGCGTGTGACGGAAAAGGCGGGTGGCGTGCTGGAGGTAGACGTTGACGCCGCCGTAGAAAACCTCGGGGATGCTGGCGTCCGCCTGCTCGCTGCGCAGCGGCGTGTAGAGAGGAATGAGCGTGACGTCGTGCCCCTGCCGGCGGAGGGTGGAGGCCAGGGCGTTGTCGCGCATGCAGCTCCCGCAATACATGCCGCCGGCTCCGGCTGCGAGGATGCTGATGTTCATGGGTCTAGTCTCCCTCTCCCTCCT
>JAQGHH010000605.1 GCA_028288945.1 Phycisphaerales bacterium | reverse complement strand
GCCGGGAAGCGGTGCCACATTACGGCTGCGTCGCCGCATCATCAGTGATCCACTCGACCGCGGCAGTCCGCTCCGACAAGCCGTGCGATTTGGCGTACTGATTTCTCGCCGCCATCGTCTGCTTCGCCCAATCTCCAAGCGGCAGTTGCAGCTCGCGATAGACCAGGTACTCCATGCCCACCGTGCGGTCGGGGAGGTGGTCTTTTACGTCGTCCAGGTCGTGCAGGAACTTGCGGCCGTTGGCGGCGGGGACTCGGGGGTGCCAGGTTTTGTACCAGGTTTCGGTGGCGCTGCGGAGGGCGGCGTCGCGGGATTGGCGGATTTGGACGACTGTGTCCAGGGCGGCGTCGATGGCCGCGAGAGCGGCGGGCGGGCGGGATTCGCGGCTGGCGGTGCGGGCGGCGGCTAGTTGCCGTGCGATCTGGTCCATGGCGCGCAGCATGTCGAGGTTCTGGCGGCACAGGCCGGCGATCGACTGCATTACCTCGATGTTGTATCGGTTGAACTCGGCACGCGCCGCCTCGGCCGCGAGCAGGTTGGTCAGCTCGTTGTTTTCGGTCTGGTATTGTTCGACGAGCTGCGCGAGCCGTTCGTTGGTTTTTGGCGCGTCGAAGCTTAGATCGGTGCCAGCGGGGACCGGCGGGAGAGGGATCGTTTGATCGTGGGCGGGGTGACGCGGACGGAAGATCGAGTTGGAATTACCCCATATTCCCTTGCGCGCCGTGGACGGCTTTCGCTCCCAGCTATCGTCCCAAAACTGCGCCTGGCGGCTCATTAGCTCATAGATCCGATCCATCTTCGTAACCGAAGGGCCGTAGAAGAGGTAATGGAACGCCTGCGTATCCCGCGCGACATCCGCGGCGGCGGGATTCCAGCCGGAGGAGGTGATGGTGGCGTAGCCGAGCCAGAAGGTCTCGGGGTGCAGGCCCATGTCGGCCCAGCCGGCGACGAGGAGGCCCATGAGGTCCCCCTTTTGCCGGGCGGCGTCCGATCGCACCGCGGCGATCGCCTCGGGCACGCGCGGGGCGCGTTTTTCGGGAGGGTGCAGCAGTCGATCGGCCGGGGCGATTGCGTAATTGGGGAACAGGCGTTCCTCGCCTTCAGTGGACGTGTAGATCATTTGGCGGATGCCGCAGGCCTTGAAGGCGGCGTCGAAGTCGGGATCGTTGGTTTCTCCGTTCACGAGAAACGGCGGCAGCGAGGGGACGTTCGCCGGCTTGAGGGGATGTTCGCCCCAGAAGATTACCGTCCTGCCGCGGTCGTGAAGGTAACCGGCGGCCTTGTCCAGGAACTCCGCGAGCAGCTTCCCGGGCGAACCGAGTTGCTTCATCCGGGCGGCTTCGCTTTCGCTCATTCCAAGGTAATAAGGCTCATCGGTCGAGAGATAAAAATAGTTCACGCCCTTGTTGGCGTCGATCAGATCCTGGCACATCCTGGCGATCAGCTTGATCGCGTCGGGGTTGGTGGTCGAGAGCTCGTAGTTGCTGTCGGGGAACGCGCGGAGCGACGCATATTCCGGGTGTTTGAGGATGAACGCGATGTGGGCCGGGGCGTCGAGATAGGGGATGAGCTGCACGTGATAGCGCAGCGCGTAGTCGGTCAATTCCTGATACTCGGCGGGCGACAGCGCGTAGGGCTCGACGACCGCCGGGGCGCTTTTGAATTGGAAATGGCCTTCGAGCTTGAGGACAAAGGCGTTGATCTTGAAGAACGCCGCCTGGCGGATGGCGTGCTTCATCGCGTCGAGCCGCTCGAGGTGATGGGCGTCGTCCCAATAGATTTCGCGAATCTGCAGATCCGGCCAGTCGACGATTTCCCCCGTAGGCAGAAAAAGGCCGCCGTCGCGATGGGTGATGAGTTGGACAAGGGTTTCCACACCGTAGAACAGCCCCGCATCCGCGTTGGCAACGATGCGAATCTCCTTTGAATCGAGCGTGATCCGATACGCCTGTGCCGCCAGCGCCGGGCGATCGCGGTCTTGCGCGGTGCCGATCTCCACGGATGCCGGCTGAATCGATAGGACGATCGCCGGCCCGTCGTGCGCGCCGGCCTTGGGCCGAAGGGCGTGCCGGGACTCCAGGCCTTCCTTCAAGGCTTCGACGGTTGAATTGTCTTCTTTCAACCCCGGGCCGATATGAATGGACCAGTCATTGGAAATCGCAAACGCCGGCCCCGTGATGTTCACGCGCTGCGGCATGGGAAGAAGCGACAGATCGCGGGCCGACAGCGTAATGGGGTCCGCACTTGGGGCGGCGGCGGAACAGACGAATGCGAGGACGCACGTAACGGCGAGAATGGGCAGCGACGTCATATCCTTGATACCGTCGAAACGTCGGCGGGATGCAAATGTACCCGGTCAAGTCCGGCCGATCGCCCACCAGGTCGCGAATTAATGAAATGTTGCGGGTAGGCAGCCCGCGTGTCCCGTGCGCGATGGGCTACAGGCCCGCCAGGCCGTGATCGGCGTCGCCGAAGTGGTCGCCCTTTACGCCCATCCGGTTCATGATCGAAACGTACATGCTGCAGAGCTTTCGGTTTTCGTCGCCCTTGTCGGTATAGTCCAGGACCCGGCCGGTTTCGAGCGTTCCGCCGAGCCCTCCGGCGAGGAGGACCGGGACTTTGCTCGAGTCGTGCTGACTGCCCGACCACATGCTGGAGATGAACAGCAAGCACGAATTGTCGAGGACTGTCCCTTCCCCCTCGGCCATCGAGTCGAGCCGGCCGGCGAGGTACGCAAGCTGGCTGACGTAATACCGGGAGATCCGCTCGTACGCGTCCGACCGGTCGTCGTGGGATGCGCCGTGATGGGCCGTACGTACACCAAGGAACGGGTAGAAGAGGCCCGAGAGATCGCGGCACAGGAGGAGGCTGGCAACACGGGTCTTGTCGGTTTGGAATCCGAGCGCCAGCAGATCGCACATCAGCCGCATGTGCTCGCGGAGGTCTTCGGGCAGCCCGTTGTCCGGCCGCGGCATCATCTCGACCCGGCGGCCGCGGTCGTTTGCCCGCTCGGTCGCCGTCGCCTTTTCGGCCCGGGTCGACTGGACCCGCTTCTCCACTTCGCGCACGCTGGCGAGGTACTCGTCCAATTTTGCCCGGTCGCCGGCGCTGACCTGCCGGCTGAGCCCCGCCGCGTCCTCGCGCACGCGGTCCAGGATGCTCTGGTTCCGCTTCGTCCCGCGGTTTTCAAACAGGGCGTCGAACGCGAGCGACGGGTACGCCTCCATCGGCACCGGGGAGGTCGCGCTCTGCCAGGAGATGTGCGAGCTGTAGGCGAGCGAGAAGTTCGTCTCGTGATACCCGGTCGTCGGCTGCTCGCAGCCGAGCACCATGCTCGGTTGCACGGTCTCGTCCTGAAAATGGTTGGCGAGCACCTGGTCCATGCTGATCCCGCCCTTGAGTTCCGCCCCCTTCTGGAGCCGGGCTCCGGAGAGGATGTTGCCCGTCTGGCCGGGATGGATGCCGACGCCGGTGGCGCTCTTGTTGAAGAGGCCCGAGATGACGTTCATCTTCGCCTTGAGCGGGGCCATGGGCTCCAGGCTTTTGCTGAGCTCCATGTCGGCGCCGGCGCCCTTGGCCCACCAGTGGTCGCGGTTGATCCCGCACCCCATGAACAGTGCGGCGAAGCGCTTCGGACACGCGGCGGGTGCGCCGCCCGCGACGGTGGGCGCACCCCATACCGGGACCGATTCGAGCCACGGGAGCGCCATCACGACACCCGCGCCGCGGAGGAACGTCCGCCGGGAAACGTGGGAGCGATGGGCGTTCGCCTGCTTCTGCATTGATGTGCTCATGGTTTATCTTCCTTTGCCGGACCCGTGATTACAGCGGCATCCACTCGCGTCTTCAGGAACTGGGGACTGGTGACAATGCTCTCGACTAAAGTGCCAAAACGGTAGCCGTCGGCGGCGAGCTTCGTCCGCATCTGTTGGAGCGTGTCGTCGTCAGAGGGCAGGAGCGTGCGGCCCAGGCCGTAGGCGAGCAGCTTGCGGCAGAGGTTGTCGACAAAATCCTGCTCGCGGTGCCCGCGGATGTAATCGCGCAGGCCGGCAAGGCCCGCGCCTTCGCCGCCGCCGGGGAAGACGGCGTGCGTATCGACGGGCCGGCCTCCGAAGTCTTTCGCGCGCAGCTCGCCCACGGGCCCATACCCTTCGAACACGAGACCGACCGAGTCGAACCGATCATGGCAGACGGCGCAGCTCTTGTTCTCGCGGTGCCTGGCCAGGGTTTCGCGGAGCGTGAGTTCGCCGAGCTTTGTCTCGTCGCCGGGGAGTTGCGGCACGTCTGCCGGGGGTGGTGGAATACGTTCGCCGAGCACCCGGCGGGTGACCCAGTACCC
>JAQGHH010000600.1 GCA_028288945.1 Phycisphaerales bacterium | reverse complement strand
CTGAGCTTCCCCTCGGCAATGGCCATCCCCACCGCCGTGGAGGTGAAGCTCTTGCTGAGCGACGCCATGGCGTGCTCCGTCTGGGGCGTCTGCGGGGACCACCACGCTTCCGCGACCACCTTGCCGTGCCGCACGAGCATGAAGCTGTGGATCGAGTGGACGTTCTTGTCCGCCGCCTCGATGAAGGAAAGTATCCCCGCCGAGGAAACACCTTCGGCCTCCGGCGTGCTGCGCGGCAAATCAGCGGCGAAGCCGACGGAGCCGCCGAAGGCAAGTATTGCGATGATAGAGAAAACCTTCATTGAGCGCACCTCGGTTTTGGGTGAGACGGGATGACCAGTCGTTTGCAGAGGCCCATATGCCGCGGACGATGCTTCGTCCGCTCGGGATAGGGTAGTCCGATGCGGCTGAATTTCAAAAAGCCGGGGAGGATTGAACGCGGAGGCGCGGAGGCGCAGAGGTAGGAAATGTGAGAAAGCTGGGAACTGGATGTGCGGTGCGTGTAGCGTAGGCGTACCCGCGCACTGATTGCATTTCCCACGCTGGGAAACTCGTCCGAGCTTTGCGCATGCGAACGGGGACGGGTACGCCATGAGGTAAGCGGCTATAGCCGCAATCCACGGGCGAGGCGCCCATGCCACCCGGTAAAACACGTCGTCGGCAAGGTTCGCGTCACGATGGGCGAGACGCCGCGGGCGGAGGCTTGGCGTGGACGAGCGTCGGGTAATACTCGCCGCGGTAGTCTCTTTCATCTTCCTGGCGTGACGCTGCGACGGAGCCTTCTAGCGGCGCGGCGCTCAGCGTGCGAACAGGTGCGGGAGGACCGGCGGCGATGTTCTCCGTGCCGAACGATTCGATGGCAGGCTGCACGCTGGTCTCCAGGTTGAGGACGAGATCCAGCAGCTCATCGCCGGCCGCGGGATTCGCGGCGGGCGCAGTCGGCGCGGGCGATGAGGGCGTTGCGACCACCATTGCGGCGGGCTCGGGAATCGGCACTGGCCCGGCCCAACGGCGCAGCATGAGCGGCCAGAGGACGCCGATCAGGAACGTTGCGCCGGCAGTCCAGGCGGTCATCGCCAACCGCGGCCGCTCGTACCAGGCGTTGCGATAACTGATCCGCGCCTGGGGAATGCGCGGGGCGAGTTGGTCGAGGTATTGGATGATCGTGAACGTTTGCGGGTCGGGCACGTCCACCGCCATCCGCGGCTGGTACGGGGTCGCGGCGCGGAACTTGAATTCGCCTGTGCTCACCTCGTCGCGGCCGGATGTTTCGCGGTACGTGCCGGTGATCCAATAGACGCCGTTGGGATCGGGGGGATGAACGACCATGTCGCCGAGGTGAAACGCCGCGCCCGGCGGCGCGGTGAGGCCGCGTTCGAAGAGGGGTTGGGAGAGTGTGCGGGCGGGGCTGTCGAGGTACGCCGGGCCGATGGCGACGCGCACGCCGCCGAGTAGAAGCCCGGTGAGCAGGCCGATCGCGAGCCAGTGCCGGCGCCGGAGATTGCGCAATTTCATCCGTGGCCTCCGGTCGTCTGTCGGATTGCGGAGGCGGACGCGGTGGAATCCGCCCCCGGCGATTCGCCCGGTACGTCCCACGGATCGAGGAGGCCCTCGGTCATGACCGGCGGCTCGGAGCCGACGTGGGTGTCGAGGTAGAGATAGTTGGACCCGAGGTTCACGCCGTGGCGGTATTGCTCGACGATGGAATCGAAGTCGCTGCTCGGGCCGGTGTTTTCCATGTAGTAGTCGTCGCTGGTGGAAACTTTTTCTCCCATCCAGACGGCGCGGTCCACGGGAATGCCGGGGCTCTTGCCGTAGCGCACTTTCTTGTCTGATAAATGGGCATTGAGGACGTACGAATGGTCCTCCCTGGGCTGCGGATCGTCCGGGCATTTCATCACGGGCGGGTTCCAGACCGGGGGCCGAAACACGTAAACCGGCCACCTTTGTTCCCGAGACTTGTCGCTGCCCCAGTTTTCGGGGAACAGGCGGCCCTTGTTCTCGTTGGCGTACATGAGCAGCGAGAACCCGCATTGGCGGAGGTTGGACTTGCAGACCGTGCTGTTCGCCTGCCGGCGAACCTTTGGGATCGCCGGGAGCAGGAGCGCGATGAGCATGGTGATAATGCCAAGAACAACTAACAGCTCGGCGAGGCTGAAGCCGCTGCTTTGGGGATGTTTCTGAGATGGGGCGAGCATTCTTGGCTGCCTCCGGTCGGACACGGACGAGTAGGAGTAGGATTACGAGTACGAGTAGGATCGCGCTCTGAGGTGCCCCTGGAAGCGCGTCCTAATCGTACTCATAATCGTAATCCTACTCGTCTTTTCTCCTACCGCTCTTGGCGGTGAGTTCGTTTTGCATACGTCCCTCACCCTCGCGGCTGCAAGCGATAGAGGCGGATTTCGGGGTTATTGTATTGGCTGTAGGTCGGGTGCGCGGGGGCGCTGCGCCAAACCAGCCGGCCGTCGCGGAACAAGTTCTGGTACCACCGGCGACGGTCGGCGAACGTGGCTTGTCCGTTTGGATCGGACTTCACGTTGGGGTCGAGATACCAATTGTATTCGGTGTCCGCGACGGCGACGTAATCGACCCCGAGCCGGCGGAGGACGTCGAGGTCGCCCGCCTCGGCGGCGGAGCGCCCGCAGCCGTAAAAGGTCGAGCCGTACAGGCGGATGTCGGGGCGGTCGCGTCGGCCGATCCGGGGATCGAAGGGCTCCTCCAATCCCACGTAACCGTCCTGCACGATCACCGCATCTGAAGGCAGGTTCCGCGCCACCCACGCGCGCAGCCGCTCCCGGCTGTCGTCCGCAAACTGCGACGAGTAGTCGAGGCAGCGCGGGAGCTGAAACGCGAGGATCACCGCGGCCCCGGTTCCCCACACCGCCCCGCGCAGCAACGGGCGCTGAACGATCTCGCGCAGCCGCAGTACCGCCAGCGCCGCGGCCAGATGCGCCAGCACCACCACCGGCAGCACGTAGCGGTTGAACGGCACCGCCGAGAATGAAATCATCGCCAGATAACCGACCGTGAGAACGATCAAAAACAGGTCGATCCCGCGCCGCCGGGACCGCGCCAGCGAGAGCGCCACGTAAAGAGCCGCGAGCACGAGGACGTGCGGCATGCACTGGCGGACGAACATGGCCGCGTGATAGATATTCGGACGCGCCAGCCGAAAACCCCAAAGCCCTTCCAGCGTCTGCCGTCGCTCGCCATTCAGCCGGCTGCCCATGATTGCGAAATGCCCGAACGCGCGGTGATTGATCAGCAGGAAAGCGCCTGCCGCGGCCAGGATTACCAGCAGCGCCCTCATCCCCGCGGCTTTCCAACCGGGCCGGCCCCAACTCATTGCGAATGGAATGGCGACCGCGAGCGTGAACGCGCCTGTGTATTTTCCCGATGCGGCCAGTCCGCACGCGATGCCAAGGAAGCAAAGCGACGGCACGTCCACGGCGCGCCTGCGCCGCGACCAGGCGATTTGCGCAGCCAGCACGCACAGGCCGATGCCGGCGATCAGTGACGCGTCTTCCTTCATGTAATGCGCGTAGACCAGCAGCGCGGGGCAAAGTCCGACGGCCACAGCCGTCACGAGCAGTCCCGGGAATCCATGCAAACGAAACCCGGCGAGCGCCATCGCCGCCACGCCCATCGCTGCCAGTGCCGCCGACGCGGCCCGGCCGGTTTCCACGGCCGACTGAATTTCCGGCGGCGTGTGCGTCGCCGTGGCCAGGAACTGCGCGGTTTCGAGCATCAACTGCGGGTGATTGAAATTGCGGTCGCGGTGAATGATTTGCACCGCCTTGTCGGCTTCGTCGTCGTGGTAGTAAGCGGGAAAATTGTTGTGCCGGGTGTAGAGGAGGAAGCACGCGGCGAAGATGCCCGCGAGAAGGAGGGTGACGACGATCCGGCTCAGCGTTCGTCCCCGGGAGTGAGGAGCACGTTCGGCCGCGGGTCGCGCCTGAATCTGAAGCCGCGCCAATACGGCCGAATCGGCGGCAGTGAGCGTCGGCATGGATTGAATGCTTACCATTGCTGCCTCACAAGCGATCCGGCGTCCCATCCGTCCGTGGCACGGGCGCCCCGCCCGTCGGATGCCGCTATAGCGGCGTTTCATGGGCGAGGCGCCCATGCCACGAATGTTCTGAAACCGCCCCTAAATGGTGAAGATCATTCCCGCCTTCAATCCTGAACCGCCACCCAATGGCTCGTCACCTTGCGGGTGTGCTTGAATTGCAGGCCGGTCTGCGCGGTCACGTTGGCGAGCATCTTGTCGGCTTGCTCGCGCGAGAGATTGCTGCCGGTGTGAACGCGCCAGAACACGCCGTTGGTCGGCGGCGCGGTGGCTTCGTCGATGGTTTCGGTGTTGCACAGTTCGCCCAGCGCCCGGAGAAACCCGTCGAGCCCGCCCGCGGAAGCGCCGCCGTTGGGCTTCGCGTCGATGAAGACATCGACCATGTGATCGGGGTTGTCCTTCGGCGGCGTGAAGGCGCCGCTGGCGACGATCACGTCGTGCTCGGCGCTGCGCTTCTCGAAATGAATTTTCCATTTCAGCTCGTCGCGGAGGATCTTGCCGAGGGCTTCGATCTTCTTGTCCTCCGGCAGACTCTTACGGATCACCCAATCGCCCGGCAGCGGGCGAAGACCGTCTTTCAGTTTCATTTCCAGCTTGTAGGAGGGGATGCCGACCATTGAGCCCATGACGCTGGAGACGGTGGGCGCGCCGCGGGTGAACAGGTTGAATTCGGCCATCTCCCCTTCATAAGTGAAGACGGTCATCGCGTCGGCGGTGGGATCGAGCATGAAACCGCCGGCATCGATCGCGTTGAAATACGCAGTGCGCTCCGGAATGAAAGGCGGCGGGACGCGGCGCAAATCCTGGCCTTCGTCGAGGTGATAGACCTCGTCGAAGCGCTTGCGCCACGGCGCGGCCTTGCCGGTGTCTTCCTGGGCTTGAAGCGGCTTGGCGGAGGCGTCAGCGAGGAGCACTGCGGGCTTCGCCGGGGCGTCCGCGGCGATCGGCGCGCGGGCCAGGGCGTGATGAACCACTACTCCCGTCGTGCCGGTGACGGTCAGGGCCAGCAGGCCGACGGCGGCCTTGGTTTTGAGGAGGGACATGAGGGTAACCGTTCCTTTCTGGAGGGTTGCCGCGGAAGCGAATTTTATGGACGCCGCGGTCGTCGCCGCGACCAGCGCGGGCGGGACGGCGTGAACGCTGTGGGTCGTCAGCAAGGTCGCCAGCGCGACGAGCGAGACGGAAATCCCCCGCCGCCGGAACAGGCCGCGGAGCTGCTCGAGGGCGCGGGAGAGCCGCCTTTTGGCGGCGTCTTCGGTGATGCCCAGCGCCTCGGCGGTTTCGCGCACGCTCTTGCCCTGGAAATAGCGGAGCAGCACCGCGTCCCGCGCCCGCGGCTTGAGCTGGGCCATCGCCTCGTCGAGCTCGGGGGCAATCTGCTCCCAGGCGGGTGTGTCGGTTTGGTTGTTCATGGTGTTTGCCAGCTCCGCGGCCCTGCGCTCATGATCCCGGCGGCGCGACGCGGATTTGCGGGCGTTGAGCGCGAGGTAACGCGTCGCGGTGGAGAGCCACCCCGCGAGGACCTGCTGTCGGCGCAGCTTGTGCGCATCCCGCGCCAGCGCGATGAAAACCCCCTGCGTCACGTCCTGTGCGTCGTGCGGGTCGCGCATCTGCCGAAGGGCTGCAGAATAAACCAGCCCGATGTGCCGCCGTACCAGCTCGCCGAAGGCGTCGGGCGAGCCGTGCTCCACGTACTGCCGTATCAATTCGTAATCGTCCATGGCATTGCTCTCACCCATCAATACGCGGCCGATGAAAATCGGGGACAAAAATACGATCAAGGACGCACCTGCGCCGCGAAATCCACATACGTGTTCAGAGGCAAAACCAACTCGACCACAGATTACACAGATTTCACCGATTGAAGACAGCCATGCACACGAAGTCTTGATCCGTGAAATCTGTGGAATCTGTGGTCGTCTGTCATTGGTCGTCGCGCCCGATGGAATCGATCGCCATAAATCGCTATCCTATCGTTCGTACATGTCCGATGTGACCCAACTCCTCAGTGCGATTGAACACGGCGACCGCCAGGCGGCGGGCCGGCTCTTGCCGCTGGTTTATCAGGAATTGCGCGGGCTCGCCCGCCAACAGTTGGCGCGCGAAGGGCCGGGGCACACGTTGCAAGCAACCGCCCTGGTTCATGAGGCTTACTTGCGGCTCGTCGGGCCGGGGGACGAGGCGCGGTGGGATGGCCGGGGGCATTTCTTCGCAGCGGCGGCAGAGGCGATGCGGCGGATTCTGGTGGACGCTTACCGCCGCAAGCAGGCCGACAAACGTGGCAGAGGGATGGGGCGTAGCGACATCGAAATCGATCACATCGCCCTTCCCGCGCCCAATGAGGATCTCGTCGCTTTGGACGAGGCGCTCAACCGCCTGGCCGAGAAGGACGCCGTCAAGGCGGAACTGGTTAAGCTGCGCTACTTCGTGGGGCTAACGCTGCCCGAGGCGGCGAAAGTTCTCCAGATTTCCACAACGACCGCGGATCGGTACTGGGCCTATTCCAAAGCGTGGCTGTTGCGCGAAATGACCGACGCCGGGGCGGACCCGACCGCGAATGGACGGTAGCTGGCAATGTGGGTGCTCGCCTTGTGGGGCGGGCTATGAGCCTGCCCGGGCGGCATGAAGGGCTGCGCCATGGTGCTGTAAGCGGGCCCTAAGAATTATTTCTGATTGACCTGGGGTGAAGCCGCCCTGCTTTTCGCATGAACTGTGGGGCGGGCGGGCGGACTTATAGTCCGCTCGCCCGTACTGGGGCATCTCTCCGCGGCGGTCTTATTCAGATGGGGAGTGCGGGCCATGGCCGAAACGCGGGAAGAACAGGTTTTCGCAGAAGCACTCGAGATCAAAGACGCCGCCGGCCGCGCCGCCTACCTCGACGCCGCCTGTAAGGGCGATCCCGCCTTGCGCCGGCGGCTGGACGACTTGCTGGCCTCCCACGACCGGGCATCGACGTTCCTGGAAGTCTCCGCCGTCGCGTCGGCGGGCATAATCGACCCGCAAGCGGGCGATCCCGACGGCGGCCTGTTGGGCGACGCCCACCTGATCGCGGTTCCCGGCGCGCAGATCGGTCCGTATACCCTCATCAGCAAGCTGGGCGAGGGCGGGATGGGGGCGGTCTACCTGGCCGGGCAGGAGCGGCCCGTCCGCCGGCAGGTGGCGCTGAAGATCATCAAGCCGGGGATGGGCAGTGATCAGGTCATCGCCCGTTTCCAGGCCGAGCGCCAGGCCCTGGAGCGGATGGACCACCCGAACATCGCCCGCGTGCT
>JAQGHH010000586.1 GCA_028288945.1 Phycisphaerales bacterium | reverse complement strand
ACGATCAAGAGGTTCTCGGCGTTTTTCTCCTCGGCGCTTTTCGTCAGATTAAACGAGCCGGTGATGACTTCGTTGCCGTCGATGATCAGGACTTTGTTGTGCGCGATGGCGTGTTGCTCGTCGACGTACACGGGGACGTTGCGGCGGGCGAGGAAATCGGCGGCGGAGGCGCGGTCGGAACGCTGGGCCTTGTCCAGGATCACCCGCACGTGTACGCCGCGTGTGACGGCGTCGACGACGGCCTGGGCGACCGGCTGCGACGTGAATGCGTAGGCCTGGATGTCGAGGGTCTGCCTGGCCTTGCCGATTTCGGAGACGATCGCATCGGTGCATCCGCCGCTAGGGCTGAAGAGGGCGGTGATGCCGTCGTCGGACGCGGCGCCGTTGGCGCGTGCGGCCCCGGCGTTGTGGGGCGGGCTACCCGCGAGCAGGTAAGCCCAAATGCCCAGGGAGAACGCGATCGCCAGAAGGAGCTGTTTCCGCATCCTTGCTTACATCGGCACATGCGGGAGGACGGGATAGTGGATTATGACGGATATTCACGTGCCTGAGCACGAAATCCCGGCGGAAATGGCGTTTTTCGAGGACGTAAGGAGATCTTACTTTACCGGCTTTATCGCGAAGGAATCTGCTCCCACAATTTCTCCAGCCTTTGCACCGAGACGGGGACGGCGGTTTTCAGCTCCTGGGCGAAAAGCGAGACACGCAATTCCTCCATCATCCAGCGGAATTGCACGAGGTTCGCATCATATTTTCCCAGCCGGCGGAAAGCGGTCGCGCGAAGCTTGTAGTCCTCCCACAACGGCGCCACCTCATCCAGCGCCAGCGTGTCACGGCTCAAACCCGCGTTGTTCAGCTTCCGCAGGCGGACGCTCAGTGCCTTCAAATACCGCGGCACGTGCGCGATCCATTCGTGCGGCGTATGGCTCAGGAACCCGCGATAAACCAGATGCGCGAGCTGATCTCGCATGTCACGCGCTGCCGGCTGCATCAGCGGGGGATACACACGCGACAGCTCACGATGCAGTGCCTGGTATTCGGATAAAATCTGGCCCGCCAGGCCGGTCAGCTCGTTGGCCGTGATCGACAGCCGTCGCCACCCGTCCGTCGCCCGGCGGATGAATTCCGCCTGGGTGCGGACGTCTTCGCCGTCATGGAACAGCGCACGCCCGACGATCGCGTTCATCAAGTCGCGCTTCAGCTCGTCGCAGTTGCCGACGGTCGCGTAGTTAAGGCACATCTGCTCGATGTTCGGAATCCTCCTTGCGAGCTGGTCAATTTCTTTTTGAAGCTGAAGCATGAACAACCGGCGGGCGCCGCCGCGAGTGGCTTCGCGCGCCGCTTCGGGCGATTCGAGCAGCCGGATGGAGGCGCTGGCGCCGCGGTCGATCAGTGCGGGATAGCCCCACAGCGTCATGCCGTGGCGGTGCACCGGCACGCGCTCGGGCAGGTCGCCGAAGTCCCACCGAACCAGGTTATCTCGATCATGCTCTGACCGCGGCAGGTTCGCGAAGCTGCTTCGTACTTCCACCTGGAGGTCGGCGCGGATCTGGGCCAGGTCGCGGCCCATGCCGATCTGCTTGCCCGCGGCGTCGATGATCCGGAAATTCATCCGCAAGTAGGGGGGCAGCCCCTCGATGTTGAACGCATCGGGCAGGATCTTCACGCCCGCGCGCTTTCCCAGAAAGAGCGCCAGCCCGTCGTACAGCGACCCCGCGCCATAGGTAAGCGTGGCGGCGGCTTCCCGCGCGGCGTCGCCGATGGGGATGAAGCTCTTGCGGAGGTCCTTGGGCAGCGAGCGGATCAGCTCTTCAATTTTGTCGGGCAAGTAGCCTGGCGCAAGCCACTCGAAGCGCTCCGCCGGAATCTGGCTGAGAGCCGCGATCGGAATGTTGACGGTCATCCCGTCGGCGGGCGAGCCGGTATCGAAGCGGTAATCCACCTGCAACTTGAGCCCGTCGAGCGCGATTTCGTCCGGATACAGCGCCGCCGGGACAGGCTCGGCGCCTGGCGCGAGCACGTCGCGCAGGGACATGAATAGCCCCTTCGGGTCGGTCTTCTCCGCCTCCCGCCGCCACCGCTCGAACAGCGGGCCGTTGTAAATTCCCTCGGGCACCCGCGCGTCGAAAAACTTGTACCGGTCGGTCACGTCCGACATGAGGTCTTTGCGGCGGGCCTTGGCCTCCATCCGGTCCACTTCCGTCTGAAGCAACTGGTTGTGCCGGAAGAAGGGGGCGACGGTGCGGAATTCGCCCATCGCCAGCGCGTGCTGGATGAAAATTTCCCGCGAGGTGCGCGGGTCGATCGGCCCGTAATGCACCCGCCGGGCCGCGACCAGCACGAGGCTGTGGAGGCTCACCTTCTCGGTGGCCATGACGTGCGCCGTTTCCGGCTGCCACTGCGGCTCAGAGTAGGTTCGCTTCACCAGATGCGCCCCGAGCCGCTCGACCCATTCCGGCCGGACGGGCGCGACCGTGCGCGCGTAGAGCTTGGTCGTCTCCACCAGCTCGGCGGCCATGACCCACTGCGGATTGCGCTTGAAAAGCGACGAGCCGGGGAAGATGTTGAACTTGGCCCCACGTGTGCCGTTGAATTCGTGCGCCTCGGCTTTCGCGCCGACGTTCGCCAGCAGCCCCGTGAGCAGCGCGCGATGAATCGCCTCAGATTTCGCGAGCGAGATTTCGTCCGGCAGCCGCGGCATGGGGTGAATTGAAGGGCATCAGGTCACGCCAATCAAGGGCTCGGCTGCGCGGCAACAATCGCTTCATGATTGTTACCCCTTACCCGTCTTTTGCGGGCGCGCGGGTTCACGCTATCATCAGCCCGGTTCCACAAAGGAGAAATCCATGAGAACGGCGATCCTGCCGGCGGCCTTGATGGTCTTTTGCTGCATCACCGCCCGAGCCGCGGATGATATTCTGGTCTCGGATTTCGAAGGCCCCGACTACGCCGGCTGGACCGTAGCGGGCGACGCCTTCGGCTCGAGCCCCGCCCACGGAACGCTGCCCAATCAGCAGCAAGTCTCGGGATTCCTCGGCAAGGGGTTGGTCAACAGTTATCTCGACGGCGACAAATCCACCGGCACCCTCACCTCGCCCGATCTCACGATCAATCGGCGATACATCAATTTCCTCGTGGGCGGCGGCGCTCATGAAGGGAAGACCTGCATCAACCTG
>JAQGHH010000549.1 GCA_028288945.1 Phycisphaerales bacterium | reverse complement strand
TCGGATTCGGCCCGGGCGGTTTTCCAGTCGGAGTCTTCCTTGAAATCGTTCCAGGACTTGGTGGCCGCGTCGCGGCTGGGGTAGGCGAGAACGTAGATGAGCGTGTTCTTCGCTTTGTCGCCATCGGCGGGAGTCCAGAAGGCGATGATCGTGATCCCGTGCTTCTCGAACAACTTGTTAGTGTGGTCGCGGAAGCGGGCGTTGAGGGCGTCGAGCTTGCCGGGGTTGGCGTGGTAGACGCGGAGTTCGAAGACGCGCTCGGCGCCGGTGGCGGGTGCGTCGGCGGCACGGGCGGACAATGCGCCAAGGGTTGTAACAAACAGCGCGGCCACGCACGCGGGGAACAGTGCGAAGTTCTTCATGGGGTTTGCTCCTTTCACGCCATCATCCATCAAATTGTGCCGACGTCCAGCAGCACCTTCCCCACCGGGCCCTGGGCGAGGCGGTCGAAGGCGGCGGGGAGCTGGTCGAAGGGGAAAACGCGGTCGATCACGGGCGTCGCGCCGGTGCGGCCGAGCAGATCGATAATCGCCTGCCAGGCGGCGCGGCTTTCGGCGTTGGTGTAGGAGCCGACGGCGACGCCCCCGATGCGGAGCCGGCGGAAGAAAAGGGCCGCGGTGTTGAACTGCGGCACCGGGCCGGCGAGCCGGCCGACGACGCTCACCTTACCCCACTCGCCCAGTGTGTCGAGGACTTCGGAAAAGAGCGGGCCGCCGATGTTGTCGATCGCGAGGTCCACCCGGCGGCCCTTGAGGAACTCCTTCACCTGCTTGCGCCACGTCGGCGATTCGGGGTCGAAGACCGCGGCTGCGCCCAATGAAAGGAGCTGCTGATGCTTGGAATCGCCACGCGACAGCGCGAGCATGGTGTGGCCCAGCGCGGCGCCGAGTTGAAGGCTGGCAACCCCAACGCCCCCCGAAGCGCCCGTGATCAGCACAACCGACGGGGGCAGCTCACCCCATTGCAGGAGCGCTTGATAAGCGGTGACGTAGGTGAGAGCCGCCGCGGCAGCTTGCTGCTGGGTCCAACCAGCTGGCGCGTCCACCAGCCATTCGACGGAGACCGCGACGCGCTGTGCGAATGTGCCCCACCGGCTCACGCCCGTTTCGCCGCGGAGGATGGTCTTGTGATCGCCCAGGCGTATGCCGGTGACGCCCGGTCCGACGGCCGTCACGGTCCCGAATCCGTCGCGCCCCAGGATGTGAGGAAGTGGCGGGCGGGCGGGGTATTGTCCCTCGGCGAGATAGCGGTCGGCGGGGTTGAGGGCGGCGTAGCGTACGTCCAACACGACTTCGCCCGCGGCGGGCGTGGGGTCGGGGGCGTCGGCGAGCCTTAGCCGGTCAATTCCTCCGAGGCCGTCGAGCAGCCATGCTTTCATTGGGGCTCCCGTCAAATAAAACAAGGCCCGCCGGTGAGGGCGGGCCTTGGGTATTGCGTACCGAAGAGTCAGCAGAACTTAGAGTGCATCGTCATCGGGGAGGAGGACGGAGTCGAGGGGGTCGCTCGGGAAGGCTCCCGAGTTTGCGACGCCGCCGTCATGGTTTCCGCCGTTGTCTTTGGTGTAGATGTTGTCCTTAAACCCGAGGTCCTGACGCGGGCTGCCGCAGTAGGGCGAGGAGTTGAACTCCACGTGGCCGTCGGCATAAAGGACGTTCTGGCCGTCGTTCTTGTGGTTGTTGGTGTTGGCCTTGGCCATGTCCTGACGGGCGGCGCCGTGGCTGGGGGAGCTGACGGCATTGGTCGGGCTGGAGCCACCGCTGTTGCCGGGGTTGATGTCGGCCGCGATGGCGTAGTCGGAGCTGAGCGTGTTGTTCCACTTCCAACCGCCGGAAATGGCGTTGGCACCCGGGAACATCACGTTGACCGAGTAACTCAGGTTGTTCTTGATCGAAGCCCAATTGCTGGAACCCTGGATGGGCCCTTGGGTTGCGTCAACGAACCCGCGCTCCGCCTGGCTGGAGGGGCAGGTAAAGACTTCAGAGGTGATGTCCTGAGTCTTGAGCACGAGAAAGAAGCTGGCGGGGACGTTGTTGGGGCCAACGGCGGTGTCGAAGCTGTTGGGCTTTTTAAACCCGGCGGTCGTGAGGGTAAGCACCGGGGCTGCGTTCTGGTCGAAGATGGTGCGGGGGAAACCACCGTTCTTTTCGGCGTTGGCGTACATGATCATCGCCAAACCGATCTGACGGAGGTTACTGGCACACTTGACGCGGTTGGCCTGTTCGCGGGCGCGGTTAAGGGCCGGGAGAAGAATGGAGATGAGAAGCGCGATGATCCCGATGACCACCAGCAGCTCCACCAGGGTGAAACCCAGGCGGCGGGAGGAACGTTGCAGCTTCATAAAGAAGCTCCTTTCGAGAGTGCCGCGCGCTGACGATTCACCGGGCCGGCGAAATGGGATGAACGGATGATTGCCGTTTGCAGCATGGATGGCTGCTATGCCGGACGGAGACCGCTTTACGCGACGGTGATGCCACACCGGCGAACATCGCCGGCGCATTGTTTCTAAGAATAAAAGAGAATCCTTCGCCTACTAACGATCGGAGGGTTGCTGACGACTGCAAGCATTCACGCCTCGGATGCACATCTAAGGTGTCGACGCCGGATCAGACTCAAGCTTGGCCCAAATTATCGTGTTTCGGCCAATTGTCAAGAAGAATCCGTGGGCGCATCAGCGTCGCTCCGGCGAATATTGGCGAACAAATGGATGCAAACTCCTGCGGAAATTAAAGTTGTGGCCGGTACGCAGAATCGGCGCGTCGGATAAAAAACGCGGTAATAGGCATGGGGATTAAATAGATACGCTTGATCGCGGGTTGTATTGCAACAGGGCCAAAATTTTGTTGCGAAGCTCTCAATTGGCCGGAGCATCGGGGAGGGCGGGTTCGATGTCCGCCAGGTGCTGCTTTTGCCGGAGCTTCGCGATCACGATTTCAGGAAGGATTGCCGAGAGCTGCTGGACGTCGCCGCCGAGCGATACGACCTGGCGAATCAGGCTGCTGCTGGTCAGGGCGTACTGGTCGCCGGCCATGATGAAAACCGTTTCCACCCCGCCGACGGCGCGGTTGGCCAGCGCCAGTTGGAACTCGTACCGAAGGTCGGAGACGTCGCGGATGCCCCGCAGGATCGCGGTGGCCTTGGCCTGGCGGACGAAATCGACGGTAAGCCCGGTGTATTGTTCCACACGGACGGCGGTGTCGCGGAGCAGCGTGCGCATCATGCTCACACGCTCGTCTATGCTGAACATCTCCCGCTTTTCCGGGTTGATGCCGACCGCCACGATCAACTCATCGAACAGCCCGACGCCCCGGCGGATCACGTCGAGGTGGCCGTTGGTGATCGGGTCGAACTGCCCGGGAAAGACGGCGATTTTTCGGGCCCGCGTCGGCATGGCCGCCACACAGTACGCATTGCCCCCGAAAAGTGGAAGCGTGCGTTGGATTCTTTCGGTCCAACTTTTTCTCCCGCGCCGCCCCGCTACGATACCCCCACCATGCTCATAAGGCAGTCACTCACGGACGGAATTGTCGCGTACATCTCCCCCCTTCTGCAAAGCATTGGCGTCGCCCACGCGTTCAGCACGCGGCTGGGAGGTATCAGCCCCGCCCCGTTTGACTCGATGAACCTGGGCAATCCCAACGGCTGCGACGTGCAGGACGACTACGAACGCATCTGGGAAAACTACCGCCGATTGCAGCGGGCGGCGGGGTGCTCTCTGGAGCAGCCTTGCCGGGTGCACCAAGTCCACGGCTCAAACATCGCTCGCGTGCGCCGCGGCGAAGTGTTTGACAATTCCGCCAAGGCGGACGCGATTGTGAGCGACGACCCGTCGCGCGTGGCTTCCGTTCGGGTGGCGGATTGCGTGCCGGTGCTGATCGCCGGCGGCGATGGGCGGATTGTGGCGGCGGTGCACGCCGGGTGGCGCGGCGTCGTGGCCGGGATCATCCCGGCAGCCCTGCATGACATTGCTGAAATCCACGGCAAATCGGCGAACTGTATTGCCGCGATCGGGCCGTGCATCGGCGGGGACGCGTTCGAGGTGGGGCCGGAGGTGCTCGACGAGTTCACCCGCGTCTTCGGCCCCGAAGCCCCCTTCCGCAGGCGCTCCGATGGAAAAGGTTTGGTGGATCTGCGGGAAGCGGCGCGACGGCAACTCGTCGGCGCGGGAGTTCTGCGAGAGCGCATCGACATGACCGACCGCTGCACGTACCGGCATGCCGGCGAATTTTTTTCCCATCGCCGGGACAACGGCGTAACGGGGCGGATGGCGGCGGTAATTCAGTGCGCCGGATAAATGAAGGGCCGGGCCCAAGAATTTGAGAATGAGAGAGCGGTCACGAGACCAGGCCAGAATCTAATTTCATCCTCGGCGTCCTGGTGCCTTGGCGGTTGAAGTCTTTCTTCACGACCAGCAATTGGTGGCGGTCTTAACCCGCGCCCACCGCCCGCAGCGCATCGACGCGCGTCGGCTTGATCGTGAAGAGCCGTTCCATGCAGCAGGCTTGAAAAATTTGCATCAGTCGCGCGGAAATGCCGCACAGAACCAGCTTCCCGCCGTCCTGTTTCACGCGCTGGCGGAGGTTCACCATCAGGCCCAGCGCCGAGCTTCCCATGTAAGAGAGGCGGGAGAGGTCCAGCACCCAGCGCCCGTCCGGCCGCCCGCCAAGAAGGCTTAGAAGCGCCTCGTTGAGCCGATCGAATTCCCCGCTGTCCAGCGTCTGCGGCAACGACAATTCAACGACAGTGGCATCGTCGATTTCGGAGACTTGAAACAAATCATGGGGCATGCGACCACCAATTCTAACCGATTCCGCGCCTGAATCGATAGGAGGCGCAAGCGGGCGTTGCGGCCCGGCATGATGCACGGGTGAGATGGGTGAGCGAGATCGGTTGTCCGGGCGCCATTCCACAAGGCAGCAAGTGCCCGGCTACGGCCCGCTGCGCACGACCAACGGCCACGATTCATCGCAAATCCTGAAAACTTTATGTTGCAAAGCTCCCGCGGGCCGATATACTTTACGTCGTAAAGAGAAGGAGCGTCACTTGCCTTATTCTTACATGCCGCGGGAAATGGTGGTCGCGCCCCGCCTCGACCCGTGCCGCCGGCCGGGCGAACTGCGGCAGCACTATGCGCTGTTGCTCAACCCTTTCTATCCGAAAGACCCGCACGCCAGCTTTGGCAAACACGTGCTCACGCCGACGCTGGCGCTGACCAGCATCGCCGGCGCGACGCCGCCCGAATGGGAGGTTCGCTATTGGGACGAGAATCTGCTGCAAGGCCCCCCGCCGCTCGACCCGATGCCGCGGGTCGTTGGCATCAGCGTTCATCTCACGTTCGCGCGGCGCGCCTATGCGCTGGCCGCCTGGTACCGTGCCCGCGGCGCCGTGGTGGTGCTGGGCGGGCTGCACGTGCTCTCCTGCCCCGAAGAGTGCGCGCCGCACGCGGATGTCCTGGCGATCGGCGAGGGCGTGCAAATCTGGCCGCAGATCCTGCACGACATCGAAGCCGGCGCGCTCAAGAAGGTGTACCGCGGCGGTTATCTGAAGCCCTACCGCGAAGACCCGCCGCCGCGCCGCGACATCCTCGCGCGCGACGGCTTTCTTACGACCACGAGCCTCATCGCGACCCGCGGCTGCCATAACCGTTGCGGCTTCTGCTATCTCTCGACCGAGGGGCTGCATCAGCCGTACCAGATGCGCGACGTGGCCCAGGTCGTCGAAGAGTTCCTCGCGGACGGCCAACCCTACGCGGTTTTCACCGACAATAACCTGGGCTCCAAGCCCCAGTATTTACGGCAACTCTGCCGGGCCTTGCGGCCGCTCGAGCGGATCTGGAGTGCGGCCGTGTCGATCGACGTGACCGACGATCCTTTGCTCATCCGCGAGATGGCGCTCGCCGGCTGTACGGGGGTGTTCGTGGGGTTCGAATCGCTGACCGATGCCAATCTCACGGACGCACGCAAGAAGACCCCGCGGACGGAAGACTATGCCCGCCGGGTGAAAATCCTCCACGACCACGGGATTCAGGTAAACGCCAGCTTCGTGCTCGGCTTCGACCATGACCGGAGCGACGTCTTCGCGCGCACGGCCGAGTGGGTGGAACAAAACCGGCTGGAATGCGCAACGTTCCACATCCTAACTCCATACCCCGGGACGCCGCTGTTCGCGCAGATGCATCGTGAGGGCCGCCTGCTCCACCGCGATTGGGAGAAGTACGATACCGCCCACGTCGTCTTCCGCCCTAAGCACATGACCCCCGAAGAATTGACCGAAGGGTACGCGTGGTGCTACCGGCGGCTGTTCTCCGCCGCCTCCATCTGGCGGCGACGGCCGGAGGACTGGCGCGCGGTCCTGCCTTACCTGGCAATGAGCTACCTGTACAAACGGTCGAACCGCCTTTGGCGGCTGCTCATCCGCCACCGCCTGACCGCAAGCGCATGGCGGCCGCTGGTGGAATGGACTCGCCGAAGGCACGTGCGCTTTCGCGCCAAACTTGCGGCGCGAACGGCGCCGCGCGGGCTGCACGCTGTAACTGACCCGCTGATGCCCGGCACAGTGGTGTCCGCGGGCGTGTGACGACCGATCGATGACCGTTCGTTCAAACGGAGGGTGGGACATGGTTCCCCAACAACAAACCATCGACACGGAAAAGCTTCGCCGGATTGCGGCTGGGTTGACGGATGCCAACCTGCGCTATCTGTCCAATTGCGTCGGCTTCTGGCTGACGGTGAAACCGGATTGCGGCGCGATGGCGTGGCTCGATTATTCGGTCTACCGCTCACGCAATCGCCTCGGCACCGCCGGCCTGCGAGCGGCCCTTGCCGGGCTGAGCGACGACGAGCTGATCTGGCTTCACGAAAACCGCGCGCAGGCGGACTGATCGTGGGTCGAAGATGGTTTGCGGATTCCTCGTCGCGAAGTTGCTCCAAAGTCGCCAGGGAACCGAGAGCGCTAAAAGGTCAATGAATTGGCACTACAACTTGCCGGCACTCCGGTCTCTCTCCCTCGTACTCAGGGGAGAGGGATAGGGTAGCGGGCGGGACCTCGAGTTGCGTCAACCATGTAGGTTCGGCTCTGCCGATCATCCCCACAATCCCGATTTCAAAAAATGTAAAATCAATTCCGGCCTGAGAAACAAGGTGGTTTTCAGAAATCGAGACGCCTCGCTCTTGCGCCTTTATCCCCATGGGATTATGCCCCAAAATGTAAACTATTTCATATTATTATAGAGGGGATGCATCATGGGATGAGTTAGTGTCAGGTCGATAGGCGTTGGGCACAGAGCACACGGAGGCCACAAAGGGCACGGAGAGTTGAGTGAGTCGGACATTCGATTGCGCTGGTTGGTGCCCGACATTTACTCTTACTCCTCGGCGGGTTTATCTTTTTGCGTGTCGCCCTTGGCCTCTTGACGCCCTTGGCGCTTCTCCGACCGCCATGGCCGCGCGAAAAGCGTGACGTCGCGTTCCATCGCACGAATCTGTTCCACGCGAACCATGTTATGGTTGCAGTACCCTTCGAATTGGGGGCGGGCGGTTTCGATCGATTCCTCGAAGGGGTTCTCGATCCGTTTGGGCGTGAACCGGCGGGTGATAAGGGCGAAGTCGCACCGCTCGAACGATGCCGCGATCTGCGCGGGCGACTTTGCGACCACATCGGTTGCGAGCGCTTCATGCGCGTGAAGCAGGTAGCCGTGCCCTTCGTAGGTCATCACGTTAATGGCGGAGGGGAAGAGGTAGTCGGCGAAGGAATCGTTGGCGATTGTGGGGTTATCCAGGTGACGTGCACGGGACAACGTCCCGATGCGCTCGTATAGATCGAGCACGGACGTCACTTGCGGCCGATGCCGGGTGAAGTCCGAATGACGACGGGAGAAGAGGCACTGCATCGTCATCGCCACTGCCAGGCTCGCGCCAGCCATTCCGATGGCGGAGCGCACGCGCACCTTGTCGCCCGGCGGAATCTGCACGCGCAGCGCCGGCAATATCGCCAGCCAAAGCAACGGGCCTACCAGGACACTTCCGACTGCCGCGTTCTTGTCCACGTCCCAGGTGAGCGCCGCCAAGGGGACCAGCAAACACGCGAGAACGAACCCGAACGCCGGGCCGGGTGGATATCGCGACGTTAAAGGCTTCGTCGAGACCGAGGAATTGCGCCTCATCGTCGCCCCAAGAATCACCAACACCGCCGCAAAGCTCATGAACACGTACCCGGCATGATGCGTCGCGACGGAATGGGGGTAGAAGGCCAGCGCGCGGCGCAGGTCGGCGACGTGGAACATTCTCGCGCGGATGTATCGCTGCTGGCCGGCGGCGTGAAGCCGCAGATAGTAGTTGTCGATCGCGCTCCAATGGTGCATGAGAACCGGCCCGGTCACGATCGCGGCCAGCACGCCCGACGCCAGCAGATTCCGCCATCGGCGGACCGCGTCCGCCTTCCAGTTCCCATCGGCGTGACGGCGCATCGCATCCCACACAACGATGACGAACATCAACATGAAAATCGGGAGAAAGTACGCGAGCGT
Organism: Phycisphaerales bacterium; assembly: GCA_028288945.1. Lineage (GTDB taxonomy): Bacteria > Planctomycetota > Phycisphaerae > Tepidisphaerales > Tepidisphaeraceae > RYN-428. The sequence goes on along the minus strand of JAQGHH010000549.1, from coordinate 5,858 downwards.
GATGAACCGAAATGCGATCGTATAACTCGCCGCCAAAGCCGCGGCCAAAGACCAGCCTCTGCTCGCGAAGACGCCGGCACGGAGCACCAGGCAGATGAAGATCCCGAAGAGGCAGAACGTGATGAAGTCGATGCGGAAGTCCATCATTCCGCCGGTATCCTGAAACGTCGTCCCCGCCGTCAGCAGCAGGGCGAGGGAGATGGACGCCCTTGCCCAACTCCCGCTGAGGTGTCGCACGGTTTGCACGAGTGTGAACTGGAACAGCGCGATGTAGAGGAAGTTGAGCGTGAGCGCCGTGAGTCTCCCCGGGCCCAGCATACGGAATAGAAGAGCGGCATGGAGGTGGATCAGCGCGCCGTTGGGGACTGGCGCGCCGCCACGATATCCCGCGCCGTGCAGCAGGCCGCTGAATGAGCCTTCGTGGATCATGCGGTCGTAGGTTTCGTAGCTGCGGTCGAGGAAGACGGCCTGGTCGAAGTTTTGAGGATAGCTCCAGATGATCTCGCGGACTGCAAACGACTTGAAGAGGAAGAACTGTGCGGCGAGCAGTGCCGCGAAAAGCAGCCAGGGCACAAAGCGAGAAAGGGTGGGAACGAAGGAGCCGTGCGTCGTGGAAGCTTCCGGCAATTCGTTTAGGGTTTGGGGCAAAGGAACACTTATCCGCGAGTTTACCGTACCTGGAGCGTGTCCCCCTCGAAGGTGATTCCCAGCGGTTCGATCACCACGGCCTTCCGCTCACCTTCCTTGCAAACACTTCCGGCGAGCCACGCGTCGTACCCCGTTGCCTTCGCAACTTCCAAAAATTTAGTCGCCTCTCCCGGATCGACATACACCGCGAATCCGATACCCATGTTGAACGTCGCGTACATCTCGCTTTTGCTCACCGGGCCGCGATCCTGGATGAAGCGGAAGATCGGTAGCGGCTCGCGGGTTTCGGTGATGCGATAGACGAAGGGCTCGGTGGGCCGCATCAGCTTGCGCCAGCCGTGGCCGGTAACGTGGACGGCATAGTGCGGCGTTAGGCCGGCCGACTGAAGGGCTGCGAGAAAGCGGACGTAGATCACGGATGCGTCGAGCAGGACTTCGCCGTACGGGCGGTTCTCGCCCGGAACGTGTTCGAGATATCCGCCGGGCAATCGCTCCGCCAGCGCCCGGCAGAGGGTGAGGCCGTTGGTCTGCACGCCCGAGGAGGCGAGGAAAATAATCGCGTCTCCGTCGCGGACGTTGCCCGCCAGGCGGTGGGACTTGGGGCGGATGCGGCCGAGCGCCGAGCCGGCAAGGACGATTGTTTCGGGGTTGACGATGCCGCGGAGCGTCGGCGTCTCGCCGCCGCCCCAGACGGCGTTGGCCTGTCGGCATCCCTCGGCAAACCCGTCGGCCAGATCCGCGGCCCGGCGTTCGTCCTTGAACCAGTCGGCGTCCCCCACGGCCGCGTGCATCGCGACGGAAATCGGGAGCGCGCCGACGGTGATCAGGTCATTCACCATCGTGGCGACCGTGTCGATCCCGACATTCCGATAGAACCCCGGCCGGCCCAGCTTTTCCATGGCGTCGGCGATCAGGTTCTTCGTGCCCAACCCCTCCTCGACGTGCGCGAGGTATTCGTCCTGAGATTCGAGGAGATATGCGCTTTCCCCGCGAATCCCAGCCGGCTCGGCAAGGCCGTGCGAGCGCAGCGCGCCGGTTGTGGCCGCCGCCGCCCGCTGGCAGGCGCGCTTGAACGCGTCCAGCCGGTCGTAGTTCACCCCGCTCTTCTCGTAACTCAGGCCGCTCATGGTGAGCGTTGTAGGGGGGAGTCGTCGGCGGGTCAAATGGGGAGGGCGGCGCCCTACTTCAGGTACCAATTGTCATCCGGCAGCGTCGTGGTGGCCCTCGTTTCGGCATGGCCGTCGGCCATCAGCACGTTGGTCGATTTTTTGTTGTTGTGGCGGGCGTTGATATTCGCCGGCTTGTACAGAAACATCCAAAAGCCGTCGAAAACCATCGGCAAGTTGCTGGCGTTTTTGAACTGCGAGAGGCGGTGCATTGTGTAATCACTCACGAGGTCATCGGGAAACCACTGGAAGGGGAGGCGGTGGTTGTCGGGTTGGTAGCGTTGTTCGTAAGAACCGTTCACCGCGTACCAAGTGCGGGCGCCGACGAGGCTGATATCATCCCGGCGAACCACCCATTGCATGCCACGGGCGTCGGTTTGCGAATCGGGCCCACCGAGCGCGGACATGTCGTCTTCGCTGCCGTTGGGGCATTTCAGGACATTGTCGCTGTCGAAGTTGGCATTGGTGCCGAGTTGGGGGTCGTTTATGCTCTGGCTCATGCCGGTGGGATTGGGAATGTAATGGTATTCCGTAAGGATCACGGCCCAACTGCCGCAACCGGGCTTGACCGTTGGGATATTGTCGACGGTGGGGCTCCAGTAATCTCCGGGAATCAAGCAGTCGTGATTATCCGCAGCATACATCTGGATGCCCATCGCGATCTGATGAAGGTTTGAGAGGCACTTGGAGGTCTTGGCGGCCTCCCGGGCCATCGCTAGCGCGGGCATGAGAATCGCCACGAGCACGGCGATGATGCCGATCACAACAAGCAACTCGACCAAAGTGAAAGCGGGTCGGAGGCCATGGCCCGTGCCGTCGCAACGACGGCCCTGGGCACCCCGGCTCTGGGGCCCTGCCTGAACGGGCAAGATGGCTCGCATGGGCAATGGACTCCTGATTTTGAGATTACCGGACTTGGCAAGGAGACGCAACGATATTGCGTCGATTGCAGTGTTAGCTTTGACACGTTGTTGACCGTGGGGTTTCCCTCATGGGCCGGTCTTCGCGCGGGGCATAGAATCGCCCCGGCAGGTGGTCAGCGTAATGAAGTGGAAACTCAGCCTCACAGCTTTCGCGATCGTGCTTGCGACCCTGTCGGCGGGCTGCGCGCCGGGCGCTCATACTCCCGGAACGAATGACGGCTCCAACGCTTCCCCCCTGGCGCTGGTCGGCGAAGACACGGGGATCAAAATCGATTTCGCAAGCCATCCCACCCCCGGCAGTGCGCGCGCGTTGGGCGGCAACGAGCTCTGTTTCATTACCGCCGGCCCGGTGGTCATCGTGTGCATCCCGCAAGGTTCTTACATGCTCTTGGGCCCGGATGACGCGATCGAGCTGGTCGCCGGCAACCCGCTCTGGCACCTGAAGCCCGTGGAGGGGAATTCGTCGGACGCGGCCCTGCTGCGTGGTTTTGGCACGATCTTCCTCATCGCCGGCTCGGTCGACCGTCTGCCGGCCGCGCTGAGCGCGTACCTCGGCGAACCCGGTTCAAACCGCACGCAGGCCGTCATTCTCGCACGCAAGCTGTTAGCCGAAAGGGGCGCTGAACTCTCGGGAGTCGCTCGAGGGGGGACGTTCAAAGTGTCGGTGCGCCTGACCTCATCAGGCCGAAAAAAACTCCTGGACGCGCTTCAGACGCGCGAGGAGGACGGCGGCGTGCAGATGGTTCGGGCGGATCGCCCGTAAGGCCAGTGGCTCATGAAATCCGAAGACTAAAAAAACTGCCGGCACCGCAACGGATCGCGGGACCGGCAGTTCTACAAATCGATCGGAAGGAGCAGGCCGTTAGTCTTCGCGGTTCTTCGGGCCGGACGTCTCCTTCCCAACTTCTTCCTGGACCTTTCCAACGGCCTTTTCCGCTTTGCCCTTGATCTGCTGGGCCGTGTCACCTGTCGCCGCACCGGCGATGTCGTTGGCTTTCCCCTTGATCTGTTTCACTTTCCCCGCTGCCGTATCTTCGATGCCCATGTGCGAACTCCTTTGGTTAGAACTGATAGATCATCACGCAAAGGGCATGCCCGAACGGGCAACCGGCCTCTTTCGAGGCTGAAAGGCGGGCAGTTCCCGCACATCTCCGTCGAGATGTCCGACTCCAAACTCAAAAATATAGACTTACGTGTGAACGATGCCCGTCACGTGCATCAGAGCCATCCCTCGCGGCGATGCGCCAATGCGGATTTTGTGAATGACTTGACCGATTTTTCGGGGGGTTTCAAGCATTAATTTGACAAAAACGACGCCGCACTGATTGCTTCGTTACCGTCGTCGGCTTCCCTTGGCTTCAGGCTTGGCCGTCAGTGGATCTTCCGGCCACGAGTGCTTGGGATAACGGATACGAAGGTCTTTGCGGACTTGGAAGTAAGTCGTCGTCCAGAAACTGCGGAGGTCGCCGGTGATCTGCACGGGGCGAAAATTCGGCCCCAGCAGGTGCAACAGGATGGGGACACGCCCGGCAGCGACACGGGGCGTGTCGGTCCAGCCGAAAAGCTCCTGGAGGCGCACGGCCAGCACCGGCGGCTGCCCCGCGACATACTGCACGCGGACGTGGCTGCCGCTGGGCACTTCAATCGCCTCCGGCGCTTCCTGCTCCAGCAGACGATCGAGCGGATAATGCAACGTGCCTTGCAAAAGTGGCAAAAGCGAGGTTCGTTTCAAATCGTCGATGCCTTTCTTGCCATGCAGCGCCGAGGCGAGCAATTCCCCCAGCCGCTCCGGCGAAACGTCGGGCCAGGGGTGTTCGGGAATCGCCGCGCGGAGCAGCGCGAGGCGCGCCAGCCAGGCCGCCGCGGCCTCGTCGGCGGCGAAGATTTCCGCCGCCCTCGGGCGCAATGCCTCGGCCAGCACGCGCTGCGCCTGCTCGGGATCGACCGGCGCGCTTTGATCTTCGCGCAGCAACAGGTCGCGGTAATAGACCTTGCTGACTCCAGCCACACGCTCTCGCTGCTCGTCGAAAACAACCAACCGTTCCCGGCGGATCGATTCGGGGAACAATTCCTCCAACCACCGTACGTCGACCGCGCTGGCCACGCGCACGAGCGCCTCGCGCGTGAGCCGGCGCTGGTCCTGACGCGCGTCGAGCGCGAGGAAGAACTCCGCCTGTTTCACCGCGGACTCCGCGGCCAACCGCACTCCCCCGCCGCCGACCATCACCGCGGCATTCGGGTCCGCCCCGCGCCGGCGGGCGACTCGGTCGGGATAGGCCAGTAGTGGAAGCTTGAGCAGATCGTCTTCGTCATCGCTCGCGTTGTCTGTTCGTCTGGGCGCCGGGCGTCGGCCGGAGACAGTCAAACGCGAAGCTACGCGAAGCAGCTCGTCCCGGACGCGGGCGACCTGCCGGGCCGCGCCGGTGTCAACGCCCAATGAACGTGCGCCGGCGCCGAAGCGGTCTTGTTCCGCCCTTGCGAGAAGATCGAGGCGGATGAGCAGGTCTGATGACGCCTGCACCGCCGGCCGAAACATCGCAGAGGGGTCGTAGGCGCTGGCGCGCAGGATGTCCTTTTCCGAGAGCAGTGCGGCAATGGCCGCGCCTTGCGCCAGCAGGTCCTGCTCGGCGGCCGCCAGAAGCAATCTCCCGAGCCGGGGATGGACCGGGAGTGACAGCAGCCGCCGGCCGATCGGCGTGATGCGCCCGTCCACTTCGCCCGTCAGCGCCCCGAGCATCGCGAGCAATCGCTCGGCCCCCGCCAGAGTTTCCTCCGGCGGCGCTTCGTACCACCCAAAGGCCCGCGGGTCCGTTTTCCCCCACGCGTGCAGGGCCAGAACGGTCCCGCATAAGTCCACGCGCTTGATCTCCGGCAGCTCGAAGTCGGGCATCGCGCGGTCTTCCTGCTGCGACCAGAGCCGCACGCAGCGCCCCGGCGCGGTGCGCCCGGCCCGGCCGGCGCGCTGCGTCGCGGAGGCTTTGCTGATCCGCATGAGTTCCAGGCGATCGAGCCCGCGCTGCGGGTCGTAACCGGCTACGCGGGCAAGGCCGCTGTCGATCACCGTGCGCACGCCTTCGATGGTGAGCGAGGTCTCCGCGATGTTGGTGGCGAGAATCACCTT
>JAQGHH010000518.1 GCA_028288945.1 Phycisphaerales bacterium | reverse complement strand
ACAGCATACGCCGGACTCCTTTCATCGTTGGCAGATCAACACCCACCAACATGCAAGGGTCCGGCCGCGCGCCAGCGCTCAACCGCATCTGCCGGGGCCGGTTAAAAAGTGCAAAAGTCGAGGGGACATTTCGGGACATTCGCGCGGGGAGAGAATGATCGCTCTATTGGGGATAATGACCGGTCGTTTTGATCGGTCAAATCGGTCACAATCGGTCAAAACCCTCGTTTTTGAAGCGGAATCGGGGGTGCGGCGAGGGGGATCGGTCACGGGATCGGTCAGGCCATTATCCCCATGCCAGGACCAGTTGCTCGCCGGCGAGGGGGACGCCGCCGTTGGGGCGGAGCCAGTCGGTTCTTGTGAACTGCTCGGAGAGTACCAGGCGGGGGGCGATGCGGGGGTCGTTGGTGAAGAGGCGGCGGACCAGATTCGGGCAGTTGCACTGGCGGCTGCGGTGAAGGAGCACGATGTGCGAAGGCAGGCGGACGGCGCTCGCTTCGGAACGGTCCAAGACACTTCGCACGGCGGCCAGCGCCTGCTGATTGGAAAGGTGCCCCCGGCCGCCCATGATCCGCTGCTTCAAAAACCAAGGCCTGCTGCTCTCTCGCTGCATTTGCGGGTCGTAGTTGCTTTCGATCGCCAGCAGATCCAGCGACTCGAAGCCGGCGATGAGATGCTCGGGGACGTGCCCCAGATCCGTCGCATACCCGACTCGGCAGCCGAAGCCGTCGAGGACGAATCCGTGCGACCCTTCGGCGTCGTGCGCCAGCGGAATCGGCCGAGCGACCAGCCCCGGCAGCGGCTCGAACGGGTCGCTTTCAAACGGCCGCACGAGTCCGGCGAGCCGGTCGCCGCCGTCATACGCGAGCAACGCCGCCACGCGGTCGGCATGGCAATAGACGGCGACTTTGTTCTTGAGGAGCGTATTGATCCAGGTCGGCGAGAAATGGTCGCGGTCGAGGTGTGTTAAGCAAACCGCCGACACGTCTGTCACGCTTACGCCGGTGCCCCTGAGCCGCCCCGGCACGACCCGCGGGCCGATCCCGGCGTCGATCAGCATGACCCCGGTCGGCGTGCGGAGGACGCTGCAATTGCCCGAAGACCCGCTAGCCAAAATGCACAGTTCGATCGACATCCGTGTCAGCTCCTCATCCGGCTCCTGCGTACATGATATTCCCGCGCAGGCTCCGCCGCACGTATCGGCGGCCATTTGCCCACGGCACCCCCGGCGTCTGGTTCGCACACGCGTTCTTAAGCGGTGGTCGGCGCTGCACGCTCGCTGAGTTCTTTCAGTGCAAGGGTGGCGATCGCTCCGGCAATCAGGTTGCCGCCGGGGACTGCGGCGGCTTCGCGGAGAATGCGAGCCTTTTCGCCTTCGTCGGCGATGACGTTCTGCAACTCGACGAGCAGGCGGGAGCGGGTGTCGGGGTCTTGCACACTTTCCAGGCCGGCGCGGAAAGCCGCTTCGGCCTCTGCCGCTTTGCCCAGTCGGGCGAGGCACTTTCCGTGATACAGATTCAACAGTGGCAGGCCACTCCTGGCACGGCTTAATGCCTCTTCGACCGTGGCCGCCTTCTGTGCCAGGGGCATCGCCTCTTCCGGCAGATCTTCGGTGCGTAACACCCGAAATACCGCCGTCTCCTCGCGTCCCTCGGCGATTTCCGCGGCGAGCCATCGATCCGCACGGCAGTAAAACCACCCGGGGGCCAGCGCCTCGGTCGCCTCGTAGGCCTGAACGGCGTCGCCGGCGCGGTCCAGGTTCATGAGCGCCGCGGCACGCTGGTAATGGGGCTGCGGGTCGAACGGATCGGCCTTGGCCGCGGCGCGGAAATCGGCAAGCGCTTCCTCGAACCTGCCCGCATGGGCCAGTTGCGCCCCACGCAACACCAGCCCCTGGCAGATTCCGATCGGCTGGCGGTTGCGCAGGAAGCCGTAACGCACTTTGGCGTTCGTCAGCGTCGGGAGACTGTCAGCCTCGTAGTGCGCGTCGTTGACCCAAAAAGTCATCCTGCAAAGCGGCTCGCCGGCCCGTACGAGCTGCGCCTGCTTCACCCAGCGCTGCGATTCGGCGGGGTGGCCGTTCTTGAGCGCGTGCCCGGCGATGCGCTCGGCATACCCGGCCGCGAGGTCCCAATTTCCGAGGTAGCGGTGGAGATCGTACAGCTCGCGCAAAGCCGCGGCCGTGCCCTGCTCGTCCCCTTTTTCTTCACTGAGCGCCAGGGCCCGCTCGGCGTACGGCCTTGCCGTGAGCGCGTCGCCGGCATGAAAATAGCAATGCGCCAGCTTCCCTTCCGTCACCGCGAGGTACGAAACGGGACCGCTCGTTTGCAGCGTTTCAATGTCTTGCCGGGCCTTTTCCAGCAGTGCCCGTGCTTCATCGAAGCGGAATTCATTGACGTAAGCATCCGCCTGGCGGAGCTTATTCTGCCACTGCGCGAGCGGGTTGTTGGCGTCGTCGCCGGTGAGGAGCTTCAGCAGACTGGGGTCATTGAACACGTCGCGGAAAAACTGGCCGAGGATGATCAGGAAGTTCGCGTACTTCTGCATGGCCGGCTGGTCTTCGCGCATCGCGATCGGCACGCGCTGCCAGTCGGGGAAGTTGCGCGTGATCACGTCCCGATGCGCGGTCGCAAGCTGCCCCAGCCGCGGCCCGTCCTTGGCCTCCACGGCCGCGGCAAGCAGCTCGCGCAGCCTCTCCGGCTCCATCGCTTGAACCGGGCCGCCCGCGAGCGGCGTGTTGGAAAAAGGCGACTGGGCGCCCTGCGACGAAGGATTGGGCCGGTTGCGGTCGAGAAGTCCCATTGCGGTTCACCGAATAACAAGGTGGATCGGCCGGAAAGATCCGCTCCCCGGCCTGAAATCACGTGCAAGTAGAATGGCAGGAAGCCACGCCGTCAAACCGGCACGGCAAGGTCTTCCAGAAGTGTCTGCGAGATTTGCGGAACTCCGAGAATGGTGGTCATAGCCATACCGTGCAATCGCCTGCTTCAATTATACGTTTGTCGGCTTGCGGTAACACCAGCTTCATTCCAATCCGGCAAATGAAAAGGGGCGGCCACAACGACCGCCCCTTTCGGGTTGCGTAAAAGTATAAGCGACGACTACACCGCCGCGAGAATCTGCTTCGCCCCGAGCCCCAGATAATCCAGCACGTCCTGCGGCTCGCGGCCGCTCTTGGGGATCTGGTGGACGTAGAGATTTTTCAGCTTGATCTGCGCGCCGGTCTGGGCGATTGCGATGGCCAGCTCGGCGTCCAGACCTCCCGTGTAGTTGTCCTCGGCGGTGATGATCGTGCCGCCGTTCTTCTGGGCGATTTCGAGAATGGCCTTGGTCTGTAGCGGCAGGCTGTAGGCGTCGATTACGGTCGCCTTCTTCCCGTTCTTCGCCAACTCGTCGGCGGCCTTCAGACATTCGTGGACCATGTAGCCGGCCGCCACGAACACCAGGTCCTTGCCTTCGCGCAGGACCTTATACCCGCCGACTTCGAAGGTTTCTTCGGGCTTGTATAAGGCCTTCACGTCGGCGCGGAGGGCGCGCTGGTAGCAGGTGCCGTCGAGGTTGGCCATGAGCTCGGTGGTCTTATAACAGCTCACCGCATCGGCGGGGAAGAAATAGGTGACGGCGGGGCGGCCGTTGAAGTTGGTCGTGTGGCAGAAGCTGCGGAAAAACGCCACGTCCGGCAGCGACATCTGGCTGGGGCCGTCGGACGCCAGCGTCACACCCGCGTGTGTGCCGGTGATCTTGAGGTTCGCTCCGCCGATGATCGCCATCTCCACTTGGTCATAGGCGCGAACGACGAATTTCGCGAAGGTCGAGCAGAAGGGGATCTTGCCCGCGGCGCTCAGGCCCGCGCCGACGGAAATCATGTTCTGCTCGGCGATTTTGCACTCGAGGTACTGCGACGGATACCGCTTGGCGAACCACTCGGCGTGCGTCGAATTCTTCACATCCGCGTCGAGGCCGACGATGCGCTTGTCCGCCCCGCCTAGCGCGACGAGGGCCGCGCCGTACGCCTTGCGCGGCGCGATCGGCTTGCCCGCGGCAAGGTCCTTGTCCAGACCCACCGCCGCCAGGCCTTCGGCAAATGAAGCGATCTTGATCGGCTTGGTTTCCGCCGCCTTTACTGTTCCCTTGGGGGCGGGAATTTTGAGCTCGCCATTAATCTTGTAGTCCGCGACGCCCAGGTCCCTGGCGGTCTGATCGAGCTCGCCGAAGATCGTCGCCATCTTGTCCTTTTTCACCGGCGTGCCGTGCTTGCCCATGCCCTGTTCGTCAGGCGCGCCCCAGCCTTTGACGGTGCGGGCGACAATGG
>JAQGHH010000504.1 GCA_028288945.1 Phycisphaerales bacterium | reverse complement strand
CGATCGGCGAGGGCATAGCCCGCGCCGCCGGCGATCATCCCGGTGCCGAGGGCGGATTTCACGGTGCGGATCGTGTCGATGCTCTGCCACTTGCGGTCCTGCGCGAGCGCCAGCAGATCGACCGGCGGGCCGCCCAAAGCCGGATCGACCGGCCGCCCATCCACCAGCACCACCGGCGGGGGGATCGGCCCTTCCTCGCGCGGCGTTGGCCCGAATCCGACCACCGCCCCGTCAAAGTTTGTCGCCTTCTGCGGGCCGTGTCCGTAGTCCACCACCAGCAGCACGTTCGATTTTTCGTTTCGCCCGAAATCGGCCACCGGCGCAAGATACGGCCGCAGCTCGACCGCGCGGGCGAAAGCCTTTTTTGCGTCCTCGGGCCGGCCCAGGCGCTGGTGGCATTTGCCGAGCATCAAATAGGCGAGCGCGAAATTGCTTTCCTGCTGGCGGTATTGGTCGCCCTTGTTGTCCCCTTCGCCGTAATCGCGGAGCTTGAAGAGGGCGTTCTCGAAGGAGGCGCGGGCGTTGTTGTAATCGTGACGAATGTAGTAGACGAGGCCCAGGTAGGTGTTCACCATGGCGCGCTCGAAGGGCTCGCCTTTCCAGACCTTGATCTTCTCATCGACCACCGCCGTCCCCAGCGAGCGGCCGCCGTCGTTCACTCCCACGCTGTTGATGACTTCATAGGCGCGAAGAAACGCGCTCTCGGCGGTGTCCAGGTCATACCCCACCAGCGCCGCCGACCCGAGCCGGACATTGTTCAGAACAAAATTCTCATCCGTTTTCCCCGCCAAAGGCCGCAGCCGGGCCTCGGCCTGAGCGAAGTCCCCGACGAAGTAATCCGCGACCGCGCGATCGGCTTCGTGCACGGCTTGGTTAGCGCAGCCGGGGAGGAGGGGAAAGGCGAGAAGAAGCCAGAAGCCAGGAGCCAGGAGCCAGAATGGGGACGCGCGGCCTCCACCATTCCGACTACCGTTCGGGCTTTTGCGCATCAATCGCTCAACTCTCGACATCCACCGCTCCATCAGCGTCACTTCCGTTTTATTCCGGCTCCTGGCTCCTGGCTTCTCCGGGCTGAGCTTGTCGAAGTCCTGGCTTCTCTTCCCATCTGCCTACTGCCCTCTGCCCACTACTAATCCAAAAACCCCTTCACCGCCTTCTTCTCCACTTCATACGGATGGGACCAAAGAACGGTCCGGTCGCGAAGATCGGTCAGCTCGTAGACGCAAAGATAATAGCTGTTGCGGCCCTGCGAGTTCTCATTGGTCAGCGAGCGGAAGCGGGCGACGAGGGCGTAGTCGGGGTTGATCGCATCCGGCGAAGGCCCCAGCACGTCGTCGCGCTCCTTGTTGCGGAGCTGGTAGAACGCGTCGCGGTTCATGATCCATTGGAAACTTTTGGCGTCGTGCCCGCTGAGCAGGAAGCGGACGCGGGCGGTGAACGCGTCCGCCGGGCCGCGGGGAAGGATCTCGGCTTCCATCTCGTTCTGCACCGGCTGCACGACGACCCTGAGCTGCCCCTCGCGGGCGATCGCCGCCTGCACCTTCGAGTCCCCGGCAATGCTCGCGGCCATCTGGTCGGTCATCGATTTCAGATCGACGCTGTCGAGCGCCGTGTTATGCCCGCTCTGCACGGCGGACGTGCAGCCGGACGTGAACATGCCCAACATCGTCAGCGCGAAAATCAACGTTGCTCTGCTCATTCGCCTTTCGCTCCCACGCAACCCGCCGGTTTCATGTAGGGTGGGCGTACTCGCCCACCGTTTATCCTGGCACGTTCACCGCGCACGTAACCGGTGGGCGGGTACGCCCACCCTACACGACTCTACCGCGCACCCGTCTCGCCTCAGGACGTTCGCGCCAACACGCTTCTCCCTCTCCCTCGTACTCGGGGGAGAGGGCAGGGGTGAGAGGCCGAGCGGAGAACGGCGCTGATAGCGCGATTGTAGGGTCCGCACCGCGGACCGATCCGCGTAGCCGGCGGGAACATGGCCCACGATGCGGACCCTACAAAATGCGGTGAATCCTGCGAGTCGAGCGCAATTGGACGTTCCGCCCCTCACCCTATCCCTCTCCCCCGCGTACGAGGGAGAGGGGACCAGATCCTGCCGGTGGACATTTGATTCGTTCCGCGCCTCAATGCCCGCCCTACGGGCGGGCATTGTTAATTCACCGCTTGATCGTCACCTCATACGACCGGCCCCAAACGGACTTGCGGGTATGGATGTCGGTCAGGGAAAACTCCAGCATGTAGTAGTTGTTGTCGCGGTTGGGGAGGTCCATGGCCTTGCCGTACAGGCTGAAGTCAGGTTGAACGGCCGCGGCTGGGGCGGCGGCGTCGCCGCCGCCCTGGCCGAAGGTGTCGGGAGCGCCGGGCTCGAGTTCCTTGTTGCGCAGTTCGTGGAACTTGGCGCGGTTCTCGATCAACTGCACCCGGCCGCGGCCGTTCTGGGCCAGCTTCACTTTCAGCCGCTCCAGGAAGATGTCGTAATTGCGGTTGAAGTTCCTGTCGATCGTCGAATCCTCCATGCGATCGACCACGATCGTCCACTGATTCCGGCTGGCGTTCAGTTCAGGCAGCGCGAGCAAGTCGGCGGCCATTTGGTCCGAAGCCGCGCGCACGTCATACCCTTGCAGCCCGCCGCCTGAATTGACCTGATCGACCGGCGGCCGTTCGTCCTGATAGCTCTTCCCGCCGCACCCCGCGACGACGCCTGCCAGCACCCCAATAGCCGCTACCGATTTCCATCCGCTGAACATGTTGTCTCCTTTTTAAGCGTTCGATTGCTTCAATGAGCCCGGATTTCGCGCCAGGAAGCCGGAAATAAGAGCCTTCTTCTGATTCCCTTGGCGGCTTGGCGGCCTTGGCGCGAGATTCTGCGTGGATACTCCGATAATCCGAGAGACCCGCCGACGCCCGCAAGCCGCATCATGCTCGTCCGCAGCATCTTAGACACGCGAGCAGCCCAAACGGCTGTCCTCGCCAAAAAAACCGCCTCCGGCCCGCCCAACCCTTTTATCGACCGGCGTGTCTAAAGGGAATAGTGGGGGAGAAGTTGCCAGTTTCCAGTTGTCAGTTGCCAGTCAGGGAAAAGCAGAAGTGACGGGACTACATCCGCTTCCTCAGTGGCAACTCACAACTGGCAACTGGCAACTATTCCCGTGACAATGGTTGCGGCCTAACGAGGAGGTTTTCTTGCGTGGTCTGTTAAGGTTGATCGGCATGGGGCTGCTGGGCGTTGCGGCGGGGTGCGGGAGCGATCAGCCGCCTGCGCCGCAGCGGGTGAGTGCGGGGCCGGTGTACGTTTCTCCGCAGCCGAGCAAGCCGCTGCCACCCGCTTTTCGTGAAGATGAAGTTCCCGCGCCGCCGTTCTCCGACCCGCCTTTGGTGAGCCAGCGGATGCCGGAGGAGCGGGCGTTCGTGGACGCGTACAACGCAGTGGGGCGGCCGCGGATCCTCGTATTCGTCAACCGCTCCCCGCAAGCGCCCGGCGTCGCACCCGCCAATTTTGACGAAACCAAAGCCCGCTCGCTCGATTACGCGGCCGTCGAAAACATTCTCACCGATTGGCTGGCCGCGGACGGGCACGTGACGATCATTTCGCCGGCGGCGGGGCAGCAGGCGCTTAACGAGCAGCAATCGCACGACCTGCAAAGCGGCCGCGCCGCGGCGGGGCGCGACGTCGCCCGGCAGGTCGAGGCGCACATTCTCGTGCAGGTGCAGGCGCAGCCCACGATGCAAACGGAGGGCGGGGCGCAGGTGCGGATGGTCGCCGAGGCGGTCGACTTGAAGCACGATGGGACGTCACTGGCGCGGGCGGTGGTGGACGTGCCCCCGCCGCTGGACAAGCAGCAGATCAACAAATACACGCGGTTCCTGGCGCGAAAACTGATGGACGGAATGATCGTGACCTGGCAGTCGGCGGGCACAGTGCAGGGCAATCCGCCCCCGGCCGGGAATGTGCAACCGGAACCAACGCCGACGCCCACCCCAACACCGACGCCTCCGCCGCTACCGCAAACGCCGCCACAACCGCAACAACTCCCGAACGATTCCGCCGCGCCTCCAAAGACGCCTCCGCCCGCACCCGATGCGCCCGCTCCGCCCCAAACCGAGGCGGGTGGAAAGTAGTCGCCACGCACTCATGAAGCTACGAGAGGGGTCGGGCTCTTATGTTTAGCCGCCTTGCTTGCAAGGCGCGTTTCGCGCTAGCGAAAGGAGAACGCCCCGCAAGCGGGGCGGCTAAACAAATGCCCGGGCCTGGCGCACACCCCGCGCGTGGACGTGTAATGTTTCCGTGAATGACTCATCCAAAGGACTGACCCATTTTGACCGAAAACAATTTCCGGGAGTTCAAGAATGTTGAATCGAACGATGATCCCGTACGCGTTGACGCTGAGCCTTGTCGCGATGGCCGGCTGCAACCAGCCGCGTCCGGCGTATGAGCCGCGTGCGGTGCAATACCCCTCCAAGCAGATCCACGTGGACGGCACGCGCCTCCAGCAGGACACGAACATCGATCAGCCGCCAGTGGTGACGCGCGACCAGTTCGGCATCCTGCACGTGATGGTCCCGATCCGCTCTGTGATCGACCGCAACTTTACGCTCCAATACCAGGCCAAATTCTTCAACCGCGACCGCGGCGTGGTGAACGAGATCAGTTGGACCGACAAACCCATGACCCCCAACACGCCCGATCAGATCGAGTTCAACAGCACCGGCCCGGCTGAGGATTGGGAGTTGAACTTGCGGCTGCCGCCGGGGTTTGACCGGTGAGCCCGTAAGACAGCGATCGACTCTGCGTCCGCGGCCCCGGGCGTCGCGATGGAAAATGGCGCAAGCCGCTTCCGCACCATGCGATACGGCGATCTAAAGGAAATATCAGTATATTGCTACCAACATGCCTTTAGATCGTGCATTTTCGTGCATAATCGTGCACGAACAGCCTTGGCGCTATCAAAAACGCGGTAGCGCCTGCGGGGAATGCACGATCGTTGCACGAGGCATTGCACGAGATTTTCTTCGAGCCTCGTACACATACCAGAAAACAAAAACCCTTCATGGTAAGCCGTGGGGGTCCGCAAGAATGGCCAGACTAAAGACGACAACGAAGATCGGGGTCACTACGACATCGGCGGCAACGGTGAACGGAGTCGCCAAAACCGCCACGGGAGCCCGCTCTGGCATGAGCCGCGTATGCCGAGATGGCACAATAACAACATGGCAATGTGCCGGATCGGACAGCGCGTCCTCAACTGACATCGTGACAAGTTGATTTTGGGAGTCGATGTTATAGCCAACTGCGCTGAGCGTTTGGTTTTGAATCCACTCATCACACTGCGTCGGCGAGCTACCAGGTTCGCGCGTAGTCGGCACGATTGTACCCGGGCGAATGGATGCGTGGTTCTCGACTTCGGAAAGGAATTGATCGCGTGTGACGTTGTCCCAGAAGTCGGTCGCCGTTCCGCCCAGGTACGCGAACGGGGCCACCGGCTTTCCACTGCCATCAATGGGGACGAGCAACGTCGATTCCTTTCTCGGCGGTCCGTATGCAATCACGAGAGCGCGCGAGGCACCGTTATTCGCGGCAAGAACCCCCGCGATTTGCCGTGGGCTGACGTGGTCGTCACTGGCCCATCTCCAAACCGCCGAGGTGACGCAACCGCTCGATGTGTGCAGGATAAAAAGCAATGCCGCCAGAATCGCGGAATTCCTTAGCATGCGTGATTTGTAGCCGCCGCAACTGGTCCAAGCAATTATTTGGCAGCCTACGCCACGTGCCCCAAAAGATGAAAAACCCTGCGCGGTTTCCGGGATCACGCCGGTCAACACGGCCTTCGACCGCTGAGTTCGCCGGGCGCATTGGACGTCCTTGAAAACGGCGCGTCGCCGCTTATACTTCCCCGTCCGTCGGCAGCCGACTTACTCGGGCGTGTACCCAAGTGGCCAACGGGGTCAGACTGTAAATCTGATGGCTTATGCCTTCGAAGGTTCGAATCCTTCCGCGCCCATTCGACCAAAAAGCCCCGCAATTGCGGGGCTTTTGTCTTGGCGGCGGCTCAGGTCGCCGTGCTCATTCGTAACGCGGCGACGTGATCGGCATCGTCACACTCTCGGCGTGAACTGCGCCAGGTCGTAGATCCCCAGCGTCTTTTCGATCCCGGCGACCTTGTCCACCATTTTCTCGAACCCGTCCTGGCCGAAAAGCTCGTTTTCCTTCTTCTCGAAATCCTCGCCGAGGGCGTCGTATTCGTGGGCGGAGACGATGGAGTGGAAGGCGGGGAAGAGGACCGTATCCTCGCGGGCCTCGTGGGGGGCGTACATGCGGTTGAATTGGCGCATCGCCTGGGCGACCTTTGCCCGGTCGTCAGCATCCTTGAGGCGTTGGGCGGTGGCGCGCTGGAGAATCACGTCCGTCACCTTGCGGCCGGCCTGGTGCTGCACCTTCAGCACCTCCACCAGGTCCACCAGTTTGTTGGCCTTCACGAAGCGGGGGAAGAGGAAGTCCTCTTCGAGCCTTTCGTGGTAGTCCTCGACGAAGCTGCGAATGATTTTGGCCGATTCGGCCAGAGATTCCGGCGGAAAGTCCTGGCGGGAATCCATTCGGCGGAGGATTTCGTCATAGACCAGCATCACCCGCTTCAGGACGCCGTGCTCACGCATCAGGTCTTCGGGCGGTGAGACCTCTTCTTCGGGGTTTTTCTCCTTTTTCTTGTCGGCGTCTTTGTCCTTATCTTCGGCGCGAAGAAGGCCGCTCATGCCCGCGATGAAGATTCCGGTGCCGGCGATTGTGGAAGCCTGAAGGACGCCGCGGCGGGTGAGTGGGTCGGTTGCCATGTTGCCCTCGCAATTTTGTGAGCGGACAGCAACCGCTTATAGAATTCCGCGGGTACAACGGTCAACGGATAAACCGTGTTCAGCAGGCCGGTCGATGGTTTTGCCGATAAGTGCCACATCGCCGCGGCCTGATCAGGCCGTTTTTTCGGAGATTTCGTATGCCGCGTTTTGTCAAAGTCGGGCCGGACGTGTTTGATCTGGACGCGATCACTCAAATTGC
>JAQGHH010000502.1 GCA_028288945.1 Phycisphaerales bacterium | reverse complement strand
CTCCGCCGGGGCCGGGCCGGGCCATGGCCGCATGTTGCTGCATCACAACGCGCATTTGCGCGCGGTCGCCGGCGAGGCGCTGATGCACGCGACGCTCCTTACCGCGCACGGGGCCAGGGGCGCAGCGATGGCCGCTACGGTGGACTGGGGCGACGGCACGGCCGCCGATCCCTCCGCCATCCGTTTCCAATCGATGAACGGAGGACTTCGCCTGGTCGGGGGACATACGTATCTAAAGGCCGGCGCCTTCGACGTCACGATTACCGTTTCGCAGGGCGGTTCGATGATTGGAAGCATGAAGGAAATTGTGCAGGTCGCGGCCAAAACGCCCAACGGGCGGACCATTTCCACAACGACGATGCAATCTTTCAATGCCGTCCTCGGCTCCGCTGTGCACGGCCTTTCTTCCGCTGTCGGCCTCTCGATTGATTGGGGCGATGGCTCGATTTCCGCGCCGACGGTTTCCAGCCACGGCGGCAGATCCGTTTTGAGCGGCTCGCACGTTTACGCCCAGGCCGGCCGTTATGCGGTGGTCGTGACGCGGGCCGGGGTCGGGGGGGCCCGGCGCGCGCCGGCCTATGTGCTGGTGGCGGACGCGATGGTGAACGCTCCCGGCGGCCTGACACTTGCCGCCACCACCGGCACACGTTTCAACGGGAATCTCGGCACGCTCACCAGCAGCCTCACGCCTGTCGAAGTTGGCATTGAATGGGGCGACGGCACCCATTCGCCGGGCACCTTCGTTTCGTTGGGCAACAACCAGTACCAGACCAGCGGACAGCACACTTATGCCGACCCCGGCACTTACACCGCAACGGTCCTTACCAGCTTCGACGGCCGGTCGCTGTTCCCCCTTCCGGGCGAGCCGATACCGCTGTTTGCAGACCCCGTTCCGCAGATCTACGTGCCTCTTGTCAGCACGATCACCGTAACGGGTAAACCGGCTGCAGTGCCGGTCCCACACGCGATCATCACCGCCACGTCCCCGCCGACCGCGTATGGCGATTACCTCAATGCGCCGCTGGCGATGCTGCAAGATGTTTCAACCGCCCCGGATGCGCCCAAACCCTACGCCGTCGTGGACTACGGCTCCGGTGCGGGTACGCGCGGAATGTCGGTCGATCCGGTTGGGACAGATCAGTTCAATCTGAATGCGACGAATGATTTTTCCTGGCAAAGCTCATCGAACCTCCGCACGACTTTCGCCGGCACCCTGCACGCCACCATCACCTTCAAGCTCAACGACCACATTAACCATGCGGACGACACGGTCCTGGGCTCGATTACGCAAACGATCAATGCCGTGCCCAATTCGCAGGGCGGGGTCACGCTCAATCTGACCACAGGCCAGGCCTTTTCGGGGAGCATCGGCGTCATCACCTTCACCGACGTTCAAGGCGGGCCATTAATCGGCGGGCAGGTCGACTGGGGTGACAACTCAGCGGGCGACACCGCCGTGACGCTTACCCCGCTGGGCAGTGGTATGTATCAAATCAACGACAGCTATACCTACGCCAAGCCCGGCCGGTACCGCATCTCGTTTGCGCCGATTTATAAGGACGTGAACGGGTACACAGCAACTGATGAGGGTCCCGGCTGGCTGGTTAGCACAGCGGTAGTCACGGGGTGATAGAGGGGAAGGGCCGCGGCGAAAATGGAATTTCACGTCTTATCGAGTGATGAGCAGATCGCCGCCGCGTTCCCGTTGATGGTGCAGCTGCGCCCGCATCTTGAGACAGATTCGTTTGTGACATCCGTCAGACTTCAGGAGCGCGAGGGTTTCCGCCTGGTCGGCGGATTTTCCGGATCGACGTTGGTCGTGCTGGCGGGCGTGCGAGAATCGCGGACGCTCATGCGCGGGCTGCACCTGTTCGTCGATGACCTGGTTACGCTGGCCAGTGAGCAGGGGAAGGGGCATGGAAAGGCGATGGTGAGGTGGCTGGCCCGGGACGCCGCCGGCCATGGAATCAGGCGTATTTATCTCGACAGTCGGGACACGGCGTTGTGGTTCTATCGTGGCGTCGGGTTCACGCCGCAGACGTCGGTGTCTTGCTGGGTCGATGTCGATCAGATCCTCTCGCCACCGCCCAGCGCGGGACTATGACGACCAAGCGGACGTTTTTTTGATCAATCAATTCCTGACTCACACCGTCACACCACGCTGATGGGCCACAAGTAACTCAAAACTACAACGCGATCAGGCGCTCTGGTCCCCTCTCCCCCGAGTACGAGGGAGAGGGAGAAGTACCTCGACCCACACGTCGGGGGCTAACCAATAGCGTTGTAGCGCTTAATCACTTGCCGCCGCGTGACGCGAGCTTGGCGATACACGTCGCGGCTACTGCTTGTGCAATGTTCTCACGGCGGATTCGAGCATGGCGCTGGTGGCTTCATCCGCGGCGGAGGCGCTGAGGAGCAGGTAGTGGTCGCCTTCGAAGGCGGTGTAGATGACGGTTTTCTGGTTGCCTAGCTCCCGCGTTGCGCGGGTGAACGGGATGCCGGCAATGGTCCCGTAGTCGAGGCTCGCGCCCATGAGCGCGAGCGTTTGGTTCACGCCCGGAGGCGAGGCGCCGTTGCCGGTGAGAATGAAGGGGCGCGTGCGGCGGCGTTCCACCCGCGGTTCGACGCGCACGGAAAACTGGACGCCGAGCACGCCTTTGGCCTGCCAGACCTGGCAATGGTCGGCGGGCTTGGTCTCCAGTTGCACGAAGCCGGCGGGCGGGCGGAAGGCGTAGCCTTCGTAGGTGGTTTCGGGGGCGAGCTTGTCGAGTTGGGCGGCGTCGGGCTCCCAGCTCTTCCCGGGCGCAGTTTCCTCGGGAGTTTCGACCCCCTGCGGCAACCGTTGGTGGAAGCGCGGCGACGGCACGTTCGGAAATCCCGGCGTTCGCACTGCGGAGTTGGGGGACGATGTCGGCGCGACGGGATTGGCGCCTTGCGAACTGAAAAATGCGATCCCGCCGGGAATCCCCTGCTGAATCATTGATTGATAATGGCCGCCACGGGGCACGTTCACGAATTGCACGGACTTGCCGGCGCTGCGGAGGGCGTCGGCGAAGGCTCGGTTGTCGGGCATTGACACGTTCGTGTCGTCGTTCGCGTGGAACAGGTAGATCGGGCAGTTGAACTCGTCGACGTGGCGGATAGGCGAGACGCGGGCGGCGAGGTCGGACGCGCCGGGGACGAGGCGGTTCATCGTGTTCAGGTCGCCGCCCCAGCGGGCCACCACGTCGCACGCGGGGGCATACGCGGCCACGGCGCGGATGCGGTGATCGCCGGCGGCCAGGTCCAGCGCGACGACGGCCGCGGAGCTGTGCCCGGCGGCGTAGAGGCGCGTCGGGTCCACCGCCGGCACTTTGGCCAGCACGAATTCGATCGCGGCGTGCGCGTTGGCGAGCCCGCCGTCGGCGGCCATGAATTGTGAGACGGGCGCGGCAAGGCGCGCGAGGGGGATGCCGCCGTGCGTATCGCCCGGCACGTCGCCGCTCAGTTCGTAGTTGACGACCGCGAAGCCCTGGCGCGCGTAGGGGAGGTGCTCGGGGTCGTTCACGTCATCGTCGATGGCCGAGCCGTGCAGCAGCCGCGTGCCTGCGGGGGCGATGAATACGCACGGCAGCGATCGTGGCGTGCGCGGCCCGGCGGGCAGGTAGAGCTTGATGTGCATCGGCAGCCCCGGCCCCGTTCCGCCGATGGTCATCGGGTAGACCTCGACGGTCCCGTTGGCGGTCTTCAGTGGCGGGGGCAGCTCGGGGAAAGCTGGCACAAAAGGCCCGGCGTTCGCCGATGTATTGAGGCTGGCGAATGAAGGCGACTGGTTGATCGCGCGCACAACATTCCGCACGAAGATCCCAACGCCGACGCCAATGATCAACAACGCCGCAAGGCAGGTGATCAGGACGATCTGCCAGGTCTGAAGTCCGCGCCGCGGTGTGGCGGCGGGGGTGGTGGGGGCGGCAGCGGAAACGCGCGCTCCCGTGCGTTTGTCGAAACCGCAATTCGTGCAGAAGACCGCCGCCGGCCCCATGGGCGCGCCGCAAGCGGGGCAGCCTTGCGCTGATGCCGCGGCCATCAGGGGAGGCGGTACAGGCGCCAGCGCGGGCCTTGTCGCCGACTTCGGCAACGGGGGCGGGACGGGTACGCCGGGCGGTGGGGCGGGAACGCGCGCCGCCGGCGCTTTCGCGGGCATCGGCGGAGGCACCACGGGCGAAGGGCGCGCGGGCGCGGCCGCCTTGGTCGCGACGGGCGCTTGCACACGTGTGGATGGCGCGTCCAGCGCCGGTGGCGCGTTCTGGGCGGCGGGAACGGTGTTCACCGTCCCGCACGCCTTGCACTTGCCGCGCTTGCCGGCCATTTGGGCGTCGACCTTGAATTGCTTGCCGCACGCGGCGCACGCGAATTCGATCGTCATATTGGGAGGGTGGCAAAAGACAGGAGACTCCCCGCCCGCCGCGGGGTGGCGCGGGAAAGTCTATCAGCAATCGCGGGGTTCTTACAGGGACCGGCGCACCGTCCGCCGCACGGCTTCGGCGGTGAGGCCGTAGACCAGATGCGATGCTAACGCCGAGATGTGTATCGAGGCGGGATATTTCGTCGGCGGCTTTGAAAGCTTCAGCAACGGCACCGCGATCTCATCGCCCAGAAGCCAGAGCGCGGTTCCGTAGAGCGTCCCAGTGCACGCGGTAATGGCAGGCGTTTCCTCCGCCAGCGCACCGTACACGGCGCCCATCATAGTTCCGTACCCGTAATGCAGCGCCGGTTCGGCGATCTTCTTTTCCCTTTCGGTCAATCGATGATGCAGAACGCCGGTCGAGATCTTTTCGGCGAGGACTGCGGTGGCGGGTTCATCCCCGTGAGGATGATCCTGTGACGACTCGCCGTACTGTTGCGGCTCACTTTGCTCACCTTGCTGACTTGATCGTGACCTCTTGGAAGAAAGTTTTCCCAGGATTGCCTGAAACAGGTTCATCGTCCACGAGCCGGCCAATCCGCCCAATGCCCCGGCGGTTGCGCCTTTGCACAGGCGTGCGGCTTCCGATTCTCCCAGCAGGCCGCGCCGTTTCCGCAGGATGGCACCCGGTTTGAATGTGGCGAGGTTCATGACGGGGGAAAGTGCAACGGTCGTGCCTGTGAGCCGGAGAATCCTTCGTAGCACAGGCTACCGGCCTATGATTTTGGGCCAAGGAGAGAGGCGCGAGCCTGTGCTATGAATCGGTTAGCGGGCTCTCTGTCCAAGGGCTGCGGCGGCTGGCGCGATATCACGCGAAGGAGAAATGCATGTGTCCGCTCGATACGTTGGATTGGCCTGTGGTCCCTCAGTCTGACGATTTACGCTCAGACTTGATCCGTCGCTACAACGACATCCGCTCGGCGACCGAGGCGCTTTGCAATCCTCTCGTGATCGAAGATTACATCGTTCAGTCGATGCCCGATGTCAGCCCGACGAAATGGCACCTGGCGCATACGAGCTGGTTCTTTGAGACGTTTTTTCTCAAGCCTCACCTGAAGGGCTACCGCGAGTTCAACCCATACTTCGGCTACCTGTTCAATTCGTATTACGTGACGGTCGGTGACCGCCATTGTCGGCAGAACCGGGGCTTGCTTAGCCGGCCGACGGTGCACGAGGTGTACGCGTATCGCCGGCACACCGACGATCACATGCGGCGACTGCTTGCCGGACTTTCCGACGCGAGCCTTACCGCGCTCGCGCCGGTTATCGAGTTGGGATTGAATCACGAGCAGCAGCATCAGGAGTTGATACTGATGGACATCAAGCACGTCTTCTGGGTCAACCCGCTACGGCCCGCGTATCGGCCGCGTAAGCCCGGGGCAACGTGCGGTACGTCGGCAATGCAGTGGCAGGAGTTTGCGGGGGGCGTCTGCTGGATCGGGCACGATGGCGAAGGCTTCGCATTCGACAACGAAAGCCCGCGCCACCGCGAATTTCTCGAGCCCTTCGCCCTCGCGTCGCGGCTGGTCACCAACGGCGAGTATGAAGCCTTTATCTCGGACGGCGGCTATCGCCGGCCGGAGTTGTGGCTCTCGGCAGGTTGGTCGGCGGCCGCCGCCGAGCAGTGGCAGGCACCCCTCTACTGGATCGATGAGGGCGACAAGTGGGTGCATCACACGTTGGCGGGCCTGCGGCCCGTTGAGCCGGATGAGCCGGTGTGTCACGTGAGCTATTTTGAGGCGGACGCGTTCGCGCGGTGGGCCGGGGCACGCCTGGCGACGGAGATGGAATGGGAACAGGCCGCGGAGGGCTTGCCGGTCGAGGGGAATTTCGTGGAGGGCGGCTTTTATCATCCGGCCGCGGCCCGCGAGGGCGCGTCGGGTTTGCGGCAGATGTTCGGTGACGTGTGGGAATGGACGCGCAGCCCGTACGTGGGGTATCCGGGCTACCGGCCGTCGGCGGGGGCGCTGGGGGAATACAACGGAAAATTCATGTGCAACCAGTTCGTGTTGCGCGGCGGGTCGGCGGTGACGCCGGGCTCGCACGTCCGCCGGACCTACCGCAACTTCTTCGCGCCCGACGCGCGCTGGCAGTTCGCAGGCATTCGATTGGCGAGGGAAGCATGAGAATGAATTCGTCCGCCGTGGAGCTTGAGGAGATTGCGCCGGCTCTCGAGCCCGCCCAAGTCGAGCGCGACGCCTTCGCCGAAGAAGTCCGCCGGGGGCTCGGCCGGGCGCGCAAGGAATTGCCGTGCAAGTTCTTCTACGATGCCCAGGGCTCACGGCTGTTCGACCGCATCTGCGACCTCGACGAGTATTACCTCACGCGCACCGAGACATCGATCCTGTTGCGTTATTCGGGCGAAATGGCCGACGCGCTTGGCCCGCGGTGCACCTTAATCGAGTACGGCAGTGGCAGCAGCCTTAAGACGCGCATCCTGCTCGACCGCGCCCATGACCTGGCGGCGTACGTGCCGATCGACATTTCGGGCGCGCATCTTCAAACCGCAGCCCGGCAGCTTCGGCTCGAATACCCGGGGCTGGCGGTGCTGCCCGTGTGCGCCGACTACACGCGCCCCTTCGACTTGCCGGGCCGCTGCGCCGCCGGCCGGCGATGCGTCTTCTTTCCCGGTTCCACCATCGGCAACTTCGATCCGGAGGCGGCCCGCGAATTCCTCCGTTCAATCCGGGCCCATTGCGGCAGCGACGGCGCGCTGCTGATCGGCGTCGACCTCAAGAAAGATCCGGATCTGCTGCACGCCGCGTACAACGACCGCGAAGGCGTGACCGCCCAGTTCAATCTCAACCTCCTCGCGCGGATCAATCGGGAGCTGGATGGCGGCTTCAATCTCTCGCAGTTTGCACACTACGCGTTTTATCATCCCGTCCGCGGCCGAATTGAAATGCACTTAATCAGCCTGCGCGAACAGGACGCCTGGGCGGCGGGCGGGCGATTCCATTTCCGCGAAGGCGAAGCGATTTTCACCGAGAGCTCCTACAAGTACACGCCCGGGGAGTTCGAGAACCTTGCGGCAGACAGCGGGTACCGCGTCGAACGCCGTTGGACCGACCCGCGTCGATGGTTTAGCTTGCAGTTGCTCCGCGTTATATGATGTGCAAACAATGAATCGAATCACCACGCTTTTTCCGCCCCCCCCGCGGCCCGCGGACGGGCACAAGGGGATGTTCGGCCGCGTGCTCGTGGTGGGGGGCAACGAGGCGATGGTCGGCGCGCCGGTGCTGGCGGGAACCGCGGCGCTGCGGATGGGCGCGGGGCTCGTTCAACTGGCCGTGGCCCGGTCCATCCTCGCGACGGCGTTGTCGATTACGCCGGAGCTGATCGGGTTGGGCCTCGGCAAAGGCGGCGGGAAACGGGCGCTGCAAGACGCGGGGGACCTTGCGGACGCGCTGGTCGTCGGGCCGGGGCTGGGCAGATCGCCGGTGGCGGAGGAACGTGTTCTGCGGCTCATCCGCCTTGAGAAGCCGATGGTGCTGGATGCCGATGCGCTGAATATCCTCAGTGCGGAGAAGAAGTGGCCGGCAGCGTTCAAGGCCAGAGCGGTCCTGACGCCGCACCCCGGGGAGATGGCGCGGCTCGGCAGGCTTTTCAATCGCACGGAGGTGCCGACGGACGAGGAAGGGCGGATCGCCATTGCCGCGGAAGCGGCCAAGGCGTTCGGGCAGGTCGTGCTGCTTAAGGGGAAGAACACCGTCGTCACCGACGGCGAGCGCGTGTTCGTGAACCCCACCGGCAACAGCAGCCTTTCCAAGGCGGGCACGGGCGATGTTCTCAGCGGGATCATCGGTACATTGCTGGCTCAAAAAGTCGGCCAATTTGAAGCGGCCTGCATTGGAGCATATCTGCACGGCAGGGCAGGGGAAATCGCGGGCGAGCGGGTTGGAATGCGGTGTGTGCTGGCGCGAGAGGTGATCGATGCGCTGTCGCAGGCAATCCGCGAGTATGAGACGGCGCAACCGGCGGCACAATGATCTAAAGCCGAAGGCACGCGAACCGATCGAGGGGCGGGGCCTCGAACGGCCCTCGAATCGGAAGTTCCACTAAACTTTGGAGGGTCTGCACCGCGGACCATTTTTTTGCGATCCGCGCGGGAACGGTCCGCAGTGCGGACCCTACTCATTGCACGGCCGGAGCCAGCGTCCGCTAAGTGAGTCCACGGAGCGAGCGGCGGATTTCCTTTTGGCGTTGCTTTTCAGCGGCGCGGATTTGCGCGGGCGTCCTCTTGTCCCTGTGCCACAGCGCGACGATGAAACGGACCGCGATTCCGACACCTAAAACGGTTGCGGATACGACGCGCCAATTTTTCCAGCCTTTAGATGCTGTTTTGTCGGGGAGTGTTGTTGTTGCAGCCATTCTGTCGCCTCGGTTGGGTGTATAACAGACTGAAGCAAATGGAGGGCCGTTCATACGCGGAACAAGGCCGTCAACCGAGAATGCAAACGGGGACGACGTGACGGAGTTAGCCCTATGCGACGGGCTCAGCAGTTTCTATGCTGGCCGCCATGCGTCAACGACTCGCGTTCGCGGCGGCGGTACTGTTTTCTGTGAATCTCTGGGCGGCACCCGAAGCGCCGGCCACCGCACCGCCGGATGATCGGTTTCTCGCCGGCTATGTGGCGGCGGTGATCGAGCGGGACTTCCGTCTCGCGCCGGCGATCGTCAGCGTTGATCGTGGCGTGGTACGAGTTATCGCCAAGGACCTGGGCGCGGCCGATCGGCAAAGGTTGTTGACCTCCCTCCAGCAGATTCGCGGCGTAAGCCGCGTGGAAATTGTCGAGGGGCAGCCCGCTTCCAACCCGGCTCCCACCAATGAGGTTGCCCCCAATCCCTCCGGCCCCGGCGTCGAGACGAAGGCGCAGCCGCGTTCGTGGACGCTTTTCTCGAGCACCAGTTTTTTCCAGCCCC
>JAQGHH010000465.1 GCA_028288945.1 Phycisphaerales bacterium | reverse complement strand
AACGGACTTGATCCGCGGCAGCCCGCCGCCCTCAAACTGCGACGGCACGTCGGACGGAACGAACAGTCGAAACGTGACGACGCCCGGATTGGCCGGGTCTTCAATTGCCCCAAATTGCTCGTACATGGCGCCTTCTTCGGGAGGTTAGGAGCAATGGTACTTGGCCCATAATCGGTAAGTGACTTTCAGACTAATCGATTTCCCTTCCCGCTGAAGCTCCTCCCAAAAGCGACGATAGCCGGCGCGTGGATGGGACGCCACGAATCGCTGCACGGCTATGAGCAATTTTTTTTCATCGTACACGGCTCGTCGGGGCGCATAGCGTTGGCTCGATCGTGGTTGCCCGAGAATTTCACACGCCCGGCGTTCAGAGACGGCGAGTTGTTTGCGGATTTGTTCCACGCAACGCCGTCGCCGTGCCGGGCTTAGAAGTTTCCCCGGGCGGCCTCCGACAAGACTTTCTTGTCAGTCTCGAGATCCACGATCGCTTTGCGGAGCCGCCGATTTTCCAACTCGAGTTGCTTCAGCCGGGGGATGCTTTCTCGCTTCGACCCCGCATACTCCCGCAACCAGCGTTGCAGCGTCTGCAAGGAGACGTTCTGGTTGAGGGAAATCTGCTCGATGGACAGTCCCGCGGCAAGATCAGCGTTTATCTGGGCGATTTTCGTGAGAATCTCGGCCTGGCTGTGGCGACGGCGACTCATGGGTTAACCTGCGGATTGAATGATCCCTGGTCCCCGAGAAAGAGTGGAGACCAGAGCGCGGATGAACGAACAGTAGGCGGGTGCATGGCCGGAGTCTGCTTCAAAATCCAAATGGGCCGGCGCGATTACTACCCGCCGGACATCTGAAGCTTTGCAGCCCGGGCACGGCCGGCGGACTCGCTTGCCGGGTCGATCGTTATGGCCTTGTCCATGAGTTCAGCCGCCTTGCCCTTATCGCCAAGGCTATAAAACAACTGGCCTTTGAAGGCCATCATCAATTGCAGTTGTGCCCGGGTGGGTTTGATCTCGTTCATTAGACGATCGATCCGGGCGATGGCGGCAGAGTAATCACCGCGATCCGCCAACGGGTAAACCTCGTTCTGGATCGTGGCGTCGATCTGGCGGGCGAGAATCGCCGGCTCATATTTGGCTCTAAGACCGGCGGCGTTGTCCGGATCGAGATCGATCACTTCATGCCGCAGGTCGGCGTATTCGGATTCGGCAAAGG
This sequence comes from Phycisphaerales bacterium, assembly GCA_028288945.1. Classification (GTDB taxonomy): domain Bacteria; phylum Planctomycetota; class Phycisphaerae; order Tepidisphaerales; family Tepidisphaeraceae; genus RYN-428. The sequence goes on along the minus strand of JAQGHH010000465.1, from coordinate 9,087 downwards.
ACTCCACCGCCGTCAGTGCGGCGTCGAGATGTTTCGCCCGCTCGATTCCCTTGGTGGCATTGGCGAGAGCGAGCGATTCGTCACGTTGAGCGTGCAGTTTTCGCAGCCGGCTGAACTCATTCTGATAGTCGATTTCATTAGATGCAACCAATTCTGACCTGGCATAAGGCTTCGCATCCGAGTCCATTAGCACGAAAGTGGGGAACCGGGCGACGCCGAGCCGTTCAGCGCACGTGGTAACCTGTGTGATCCGTGCCGGTGGCATATCGCTCGAGGAGGCCATTCTCACCAGGATGAACGACCGACCCACGTCCCGGCGGAAGGACGTCCGATCGAGGACGCCGCTCTCCAATGCGCCCGGGGAACCGGCATCCTCCTGCGGAGCGGAGAACTCCAGCAGAATATCCTTCTGCTGGGCTTTGGCCATTTCCAAGGCCGGACGCAAGTCTTGAAGCCAGCCCGCAGCTTCTGAGGGAACATCGTGTGACGATGGGCGTTGCCCCTGGCGCGCGAATCCGCCCACGCCCAACGCAAATGCCAAGCCGGCAAACACACCGCAGCAGGCTAATACTTTGAAGGACCGCAGACTCATCAGCAATACCCTCAGTTACAGTTCGACGGAACTTGCCGCAGGCTGGCTAGCCGCCGCCGGCGCACGAAATCAGAAAAGATTCACCGGGCCGTCAATCACCGGTGTTCAACAACCCATGGTCGGGGGCCGCGGTACGAAATCATCTTTGGCTTGCCGGATGTCTGGTTTTGCGAAGTCGCGGGTTTGGCCCGGTGGCTGCAACCCGGTCCGCACACGTGGGGCGAATGACGGCTCTTCTCATTCCGATCCATGGACATTCGCGTCACTGCGCTGAGTGTTCGCAGCCGCGGGGCGGTAATCACACGATTCGATGCATTCCCGCATTCCGGACAGATCCCGGTGCTGCCGCTTTGGCTCATCGGGCGGGCCATTTCGAAATTCCCGTGCTTTACACACTCGTAATCATAGATTGGCATGAACCTGCTCCAGCAGAAACTGTACGGCTCAGTCGGCCCTGGAAAGATCCGTCGTCCCTTTGAAGGCCTTGGGGCCGTTCGCGCCCGGGGTGATGTCGAAATCAAAGATCTCGGTGGGGAGATAGAGCGTGGCGCATGCGTTGGGGATGTCCACGATGCCGCTGATGCGCCCTTCAACCGGCGCGGTTCCGAGAATCGCGTATGCCTGCTCGCCGGTGAATCCGAACTTCTTCATGTACTCGATGGCGTTAAGGCAGGCCATTCGATAGGAGACGTGCGGATCGAGATAGTGCTGGTTTCCGCCTTCATCGACGGAGATGCCTTCGAAGACCAGGTGCTTGGAATACCGGGGTTCCATCGGACTGGTTTGGAAGATTGGATTGAGCACGCCGTATTTCGCCACGCCGCCCTTGATGAGGTTCACGCGAATATCGAGATACCCGGCCATTTCAATGGCGCCGCAGAAGGTGATTTCGCCGTCACCCTGGGAGAAATGGATGTCGCCCATCGACAGCCCGCCGCCCGGGACATAGACGGGGAAGAAGACTTTTGACCCCCGGGTGAGGTTCTTGATGTCGCAATTGCCGCCATGCTCGCGCGGCGGCACGGTACGTGCCCCTTCGGCGGCGGCCTTCTTCGCCGCCGCGCCGGACATGCGGCCCATGTGCGCGGTCTCCGCGGAGGGCAGGGCGCACAGCGGCGGGGTCCGCGTGGGATTCGTCGCGAATAGCTTCCTTTCCCGCGTGTTCCAGGTGTCCAGGAGGGGTTGCGAGGGAAGACAGCCGATCAAACCAGGGTGCATGATTCCGGCGAATTCAACATGGGGTATGTGGCGCGACGATGTATAGATGCCGTGAAAGTCCCAGCAGGCCTTGCGGGCGTGGGGGTAGTGGTCGACGAGAAAGCCGCCGCCGTTTTCTTTGGCGAAAAGACCCGTAAATCCCCACTGGAAGGTGGGCAGCACGCCGACGTCAAGGATGTCGACGACGAGCAGATCGCCCGGTTCAGCGCCGCGCACTCCGATCGGACCGCTTAGGTAATGCACCTTGGTCAGATCGACAACTTTGATGTCGTTGGCCGACTCATCATTCTTGATCTGCCCGCCGGTCCAATCCACGCATTCAACGCGGAACTCGTCGCCCGGATTTACAGTGGCGACCATGGGAATGTCGGGGTGCCAACGGTTGTGCAGAACGTCATGCTTCTCCGGCGCTTCGCCCACATCCACCTTGATCAAGGTCTTCATTCAGTGCCTGTCCTTCCTGTGAAAGATTCCCGAGCGAGCCGGGTGCAAACATGATGCCATGTACCTGACCTGCACCCGGCAAGTCACGTGATGCGTCTCAACACGGCGACGAATTATTTCGAGCGCGTTAAGCCGGAAATTACCACGGAATTTGACGCGTCAATCCAGCGAACGGCGACCCAGAGTTCTCCGCTTGCATGAACGAGTTTTCGCTGCGTAGTTTCACGCCGCCACTGCCAGGAATGGCGCAAGCACAACTGCGCTTCGCGTTCGAAAGAGTGTTGCATACAGAGCATGTGAAGCGCTTTTCATCATGCCGAGGTGATTGAAAACAAACTCGCGTCGCGCGCGAGATATGATTGCGCGGTGGTACAAAAATGGGAGCGATCCGCCCGGGAATTGCGCACCCGGGCGTGGAGCCGCGCGCAATTCGGGCGTCTTAGCCGAAGACGGGGCGGAAGCGGGAAATCAGCAACATCGATTTTTCAGGCATGTCGAGAAAATCGAAATGGTCTTTTCGATTTCCCTTTGGCCGCGGCGTGCTGACGAGGAAAGACGGGCCCCTGCGTCTGCATCGCGCTATTCGCCGTCGTTTGCGCTGGGCCTAAATCACGGCGCGTATCCCGCATGACACATCGGATGATGAGTACGGGCTGCTTGAGTGGCATTACCTTTGCGAATGCGGTTCAACGGATCAAGCCACGCCCCTTCAATCATGATGAGCGTAGTTATTGGTGGAACGCCCGAGATTCTCCCGGAGAGGGCTCTCAGTCACTGCGCATCGCGGATCGTGAAGAGGCTTGGCTTAGCATGAACAGGGCTATTCGAACGTTGGTTGAATCTTTACGCGCGAAAGGAACTTTCCAGATGCTCAGTAGAAGAATTCCTCAATGGTTGCAGGGGATGTTGAGGGGTGCGGCGATGGCGGGCCTCGCGGCGGTGTTACCTCTGTCGGCGCACGCCGCGGATCCCAAGTTTCCCACTGCTGCGGTCAACACGACCGGCCTGGCGGTCACGGATGACGTCGTCACCGTCGGTCAGCTTCACTCCGTCACCGGCACCATGGCGCTCAGCGAAACCGGATCGGTCGAAGCCGAGCGGCTTGCCATCACGGAAATTAACAAGGCCGGGGGAGTGCTCGGCCGGCAGATCAAGATTGTGCAGGAGGACGGGGCGAGCGACTGGCCCACATTTGCCGAGAAGGCAAAGAAGCTGCTGGTCCAGGACAAAGCCGCCGCGGTCTTCGGCTGCTGGACTTCGGCCTCGCGTAAAGCGGTTCTCCCGGTCTTCGAAAAAGAGAACGGGATGCTCTACTACCCAACCTTCTACGAAGGCTTGGAGGCTTCCAAGAACGTGATTTACACGGGGCAGGAGGCCACGCAGCAGATCATCTGGGGCCTGAACTGGGCGAATAAGGAAAAGGGCGCCAAGACGTTCTTTCTCATTGGGTCGGATTACATCTGGCCCCGTACTTCGAACAAAATCGCGCGGTTCCACATCGAGCGCTACCTGAAGGACTGCAAGGTGGTCGGCGAGGAATACTACCCGCTCGGCTACACCGAGTTTCAATCCCTGATCAACAAGGTAAAGCTCGCCAAGCCCAACTGCATCTACTCGATCATCGTCGGGGGGTCCAACGTCTCATGGTACAAGCAGTTGAAGGCCGCGGGGATTACGGGCGAATCGCTGGCGAAGAAGAAGCAGATTCTTCTCACCATCTCGACCACGGAAGATGAAGTCCGCGGCATCGGCGGCGAAAACGTCGCGGGCTTCTACGCCTGCATGAAATACTTCCAGAGCCTGGACAACCCCAATAACAAGGCCTTCGTCCCGGCCTTCAAGGCCATGTGGGGCAAGGATTCGGTCATTGGCGACGTCAGCCAGGCGGCGTACCTCGGGCCATGGCTGTGGAAAGCCACGGTCGAGAAGGCCGGCAGCTTCGACATCGATAAGATCGCGGCTGCTTCCGAAGGCGTGGAGTTCAAAGGCGCGCCCGAAGGCTACGTCCGTATTCACAAGAACCATCACCTCTGGTCCAAAGCCCGCATCGGCGAGATGAAGCTCGACGGCCAGTACAACGTGATCGCAGAATCCCCCGATCTCATTGAACCCAATCCGTTCCCGAAAGGTTACCAGTAAATCTCTGTCTCTCGGACCCGAGGCATTCTCTCGCCCCCGCCTCATCGGCGGGGGCGGGAGATGCGCTGATGATGCCGGAGCAGGTCGGCTGCAAAGCTTGTTCAGTGATTGCTAATCCTCTTCAATCGGAGAAATCGCCGTGCCCTTGATCCTTGCAACATCCTTCGCGGAATTGAAAGACATCTTTCTGATGCAAGGTTTCGCGGGCTTCAGCCTGTTCGCAGTATTTCTGCTGATGGCGCTGGGCCTCGCGATCATTTTCGGACAGATGAAGGTCATCAACATGGCCCACGGCGAGTTCCTCACCGTCGGCGCTTATGTCACCGTCTTTCTGTCCCACATGGTCGTGAACCATGCTCCGAAACTCCTGCCGTACTACTTCCCGGCGGCGATCGTTTGCGCGTTCGTCGTCGCTTTCATACTTGGCTACATAGTCGAAATCGGCCTCGTGAAGTACCTCTACAATCGTCCTCTCGACACACTTCTGGCCACGTGGGGCCTCAGCATGATCCTTCAACAGGCATGCCGATCCCTCTTTGGCGCACGTGAAGACACCGCAACGCTGCCGGAATGGATGATGGGCTCGTGGTCGCCTTCTGAGGGACTGGACATCCCGATCAACGGGATGTTCCTTCTGGCGCTGGCGATTGTGATGGTGCTGCTGGTCTACGCCCTGATGTACCGTTCCCGGTGGGGCCTGAAGGTGCGGGCGACGATGCAAAACCGCGCGATGGCCGGTGCCGTCGGAATCAACACCAAGCGCGTCGACCGCGTTACGTTTGCCCTGGGCTGCGGCCTGGCGGGCATCGCGGGCGCGGCGTTCACCACGATCGGGTCCGTGTCACCTTCCGCGGGGAGCCTATACATCGTCGATACATTTATTGTCGTCGTTTTCGGTGGGGCGGCGAGCCTGCTCGGCACGGTCCTTTCGGCGTTCACCATCGCCCAATCTCAGTCAATCCTGGAATTTTTCCTCACGGGCGTACTGGCCAAAATTTTTGTACTCGTGGGTGTCATCATCCTTCTGATGATCCGCCCGCAGGGCTTGATCGCCTCCAAGGTACGGCGGTGATGTGGGTCGCCGCCGATGCCTTCTGGATTGTGTGAAAGGAAACTAGCAATGCATACGCTCTACAACAGGGCTCTGGGTGGTAGGTCAGGTACGGTGGGATTAGCCCTCCTCTGCGTGCTCCTGTTCCTCATCTTCCCGCTGGCGCTTGACAACTTCCGGCTTAACATGATGAGCAAGTACCTCAGCTATGCCTTCGTGGCCATCGGCTTGGTGCTTTGCTGGGGCAACGGGGGCATTCTCAGCCTCGGTCAGGGGCTTTTCTGGGGATTCGGCGGGTACTGCATGGCCGCTTTCCTCAAGCTTGAGGCCGCCCGTAACATCGCCGCCGAATCAGGGAGCGATCAGATCCGCGCACTGACCACCGTCGGCCTTCCTGACTTCATGGACTGGAACCAGATCACCTCGCTTCCCTACATCTGGTATCCGTTCAAGAGCTTCTCGCTGACGATCCTTCTTGTCTTCGTCGTGCCCACGCTGTTGGCTTACATCATTGGCACCGCGATGTTCAGAAGGCGGGTGGGTGGCGTTTACTTTGCACTGATCACCCAAGCGCTCTGTTGGATCATGGAGATCTCCTTCGTCACCCGCCAGGGTTGGACCGGCGGCATAAACGGCATCACCGACCTGCGGACGTGTCTCGGGTGGGACATTCGCACCAAGTCTGCACAGATCATCTTGTATTTCCTGACCTGCGGCCTCTTGATCGGATGCATATTGATCGGGCGATTCATCCTCTCCAGCAAGCTCGGCCGCATTCTGGTGGCGATGCGCGACGGTGAAGATCGCGTCCGCTTCTCAGGCTACAGCGTGTCGAAGCTGAAGACGTTTATCTTCTGTGTCGCCGCGGCGATGTCCGCCCTCGGCGGTGCGTTGTTCGCGCTGAACGTCGGATTCATGTCGCCGAAACTGGTCACGATCGAGCCGTCCATTTACATGGTCATATTCTGCGCGGTGGGCGGACGCAATTCGCTCATCGGTGCGGTCTACGGCGCGATCCTCGTCAGTTACGGCAAGACCTACTTCTCCGAAATGTTCCCGAATCTCTGGTACTTTTTGATGGGCGGCGTCTTCATCCTGGTGACGCGATTCTTCCCGGACGGGCTTGCCGGCGCGGTCGATTACCTGGGCCCCATGCTGGGGCGGAAGCTGTTCTCCTGGATCGGCCGGGCCCAGGCGAATTTCCCCGCCGCCGTTGTCCCCATTCCTGTTGAAGCTAACGAGGGCCGTTGAAAATGATTGCAGAATTGGAAATTAAGAATCTAACCGTCTCCTTCGACGGCTTCAAAGCGGTGGACGATCTGACATTCTCCGTCGAGCACGAGGAACTTCGCGTGGTCATCGGTCCCAATGGCGCCGGGAAGACCACGCTCCTCGACCTGATCTGCGGCAAGACCAGGCCCACGGGCGGGAGCATCCGCTTCAAAGGTCGTGAACTTTCCAGAATGCAGGAGAATTCGATCGTCCGGCAAGGCGTGGGGCGCAAGTTTCAGACCCCCTCGGTCTATCCGAAATTGACCGTCTTTGAGAACCTAGAGATTTCCTTCCCGCGCGGCCGGGGTGTCTGGGGTTCGCTCTTCTTCAAGCAATCCGAAGACGTGCGCGAGCGAATCCGCGAGGTTGCTCGCGACACTTATCTGTCCGACCATCTCCACACTTCCGCCGAGCATCTCAGCCACGGCCAAAAGCAATGGCTTGAAATCGGAATGGTGCTGATCGCCGATCCGAAGCTCATGCTTCTGGACGAGCCCGTGGCCGGCATGAGCGTGCGCGAGCGGCAACAAACCGCCGACCTGCTTCAGCGGATCTGCAGGGGCCGCTCGGTGGTTGTCATCGAGCACGATATGAATTTCGTAAAGCAGATCGCCCATAAGGTCACCGTTATGCACCAGGGCAAGATGCTCGTCGAAGGTTCGATGGATGAGATTCAAGCCAACGAGAAGGTGCGAGAGGTCTATCTGGGTCATTGATTTCAGGGTGTGCAAGGGGGAGTCCGCAGGAGTCCATCATGCTCGACGTCAAGAATCTTCAGGTCGCCTACGGCGAAAGCGAGATCATCAGCCAACTGTCATTCTCGGTCGCCCGGAAAGAGACGCTTGCGATCATGGGCCGCAACGGGATGGGGAAGACGACCCTCATGAAAGCTCTAATCGGGATCCTGAAATGTCGTCAGGGGAGTGTCCAGGTCGATGGCCTGGACGTAGCGAAGTTTGACAGTTTCAAGCGGGTCGACAGCGGCTTGGCATACGTGCCCCAAGGCCGGCAGATATTTCCCACCCTGAGCGTGGAAGACAATATCCGCACCGGCCTGGTTACGGTCGGAAAACGGAAAATCGATGATTGGGTCTACACGCTATTCCCCGTTCTGAAGGAGATGCGTCGCCGTCGCGGCGGCAATCTTTCGGGCGGACAGCAACAACAATTGGCCATCGCGCGTGCGCTCGTTTCCGAGCCCAAGGTCCTTCTCCTCGACGAACCGACGGAAGGTATTCAGCCGTCAATCATCCAGGACATTGCGCGGATGCTGAACGAGCTCAAGAAGCTGCGAGATATTACGATCGTCGTTTCCGAACAGGTGTTGAGCTTTACTCTTGAGATCGCCGATCGCATTCTCGTCATGGAAGGCGGCCGGTTCGTACACGAAGATCTGCGGGCCAATGTTGACGAGGCGAAGATTCACCAATACTTGGCAGTATAGTCTTCAGCTGCGGTGATGAATTCGCCAGTGCCCCTTTGAATGGAAATCTGGCACGCGTTTCAATCAACCACTTCCACGCCCTTCCTTGCGACAATTTGAAGATGCCCGGCTCGCGCGGCGGACGCGGGGTCTTTGGACAGGTCGGCTTCGATCCGTAGCAGCCGTTCTATGGCATTGGGTTGCTCAAGCAAGGCTTTGTTGTCGCGGACGGGGACGATCGGTTTGCCGACAAGGCTCAGGACCTCGAAACCGGATTGCTCGAAGAGCTTGCGGAGCGAGAGGGGGGTGAACGTGGTCAGCTCGAAGCGTTCGCGCTCGTCGGCAGTAAGCCAGTTCGTGCGGCCGGTACGGGCGAACTCTTCCAGGGCGTCGAGGTTGCCCCGTTCGACGTAGTGATCCAAGGCGGCGAGTTTGTTGTCGGCGGTGGCGATCACCACGCCGCCGGGCCGCGCCATGCGGTGCATCTCGCGGGCCGCGGCGTGCGCGTCCGAGCAGATCGAAAGCGGGTCCCCCATCGCCAATATCAGGGCCATCGAATCACGCTCGACCATCGGCAGGTCCACGATATCCGCGGCTATCAGCGTCGCGCGCTTCGCACGCGGGCCCATCGCCTGAACCTTCGCGCGAGTCTGCTCGATCATCGCCGCCGCATGGTCGATGAACGTGACCGCAAAGCCGCTCTTGAGCAGCTTGAGCCCCCATTTACCGGTGCCGCAGCCCAGGTCGGCGCACGTCGCCCCCGCGTCGCGCGGGAGGTGCGGCTTGATCAGCCGCCAGGTGAGCTCGTCGTGGAAATCCCAGTAGGGGTCTTCGTAAATGGAATCATATTGCCGCGAAACGCGGTCATGGTATCGGCGTGAGCCGTCGCGATGTCGGGAACGCGGGGAAGACATGACGGAAGGATAACGAAGGCGGCACCAAATCCGA
>JAQGHH010000451.1 GCA_028288945.1 Phycisphaerales bacterium | reverse complement strand
CACAGCATTAGCAGGTTAATGCCGTCGGAGGCGAACAAGTCGATGGTCTGTTTCCATGCGGCCAGGCCGTAGGAGGGCATGCGCATGAACGTGACGTAATACCCGCGCTGCGCGAAACCGCGATCATTGACAGCCGCCGCCGAGACAGGGCCATCCAGCGCGATGCCGGCAAGCGCCACGCTGCCTGCCGCCAAAAACGCACGGCGGCTGATGCCATTGGGGGTTTGGCCGGGCGCTCGCTTATCGTCGATGCGCTTCTCCATGGCAGTGTTACAACCAACCGGGGCCGCCGATGAACCCTCCGCGGGATTGGCGCAAGGGGACTCAGCTAGAATAACGCCCGAGCAATCGCGCTGATGGTAGGAAGGGACGGAGGGGTTCAGGGTTCAGGGTTCAGGAAGGAGGAAGAAATGGAGTCCGCACTCAACGTTCACTTTGCAATTTGCAACTTGCAATTTGCAATCGCTCCCGTCTGAGTTGGAAACTGAACATGGCCGGACCGGCCGCGCCCGCTCCCTCCTGAACCCTGAACCCCCACCCAAACCCCTGAACCCTTCTTCCCCACTTCCCTTTCCCTCCCACGCCCCGCTAAGATTCGCCGGTCCTTTGCGTCCTTCCGGAGCCGTTTTTATGAACCGTGAGAAATTCGCCTGGCTGATGAGCGTCGTACTGGTCGCGGCCCTCGCCTGCGACATCCCGCGCACGCTCGGGCATCGCGACGACGATTACGCCTTCGTCCGCACCCTCCTCGACATCCACCGACAGGTCTCCACCAATTACGTCGAGCCCGTGGACGAGCAGAAACTCCAGCAAGGCGCCATCGACGGCATGCTCGGCGAGCTCGACCCTTTCACCAACTACGTCCCCCCCGCCCAGCAGGCCCGCTTCGATCAGATGCTCGAAGGCACCTTCGTCGGCGTCGGCATCCAGCTCGACCAGACCGAAAAGGGCGACGTGCAGGTCGTCACCCCCATCGAAGGAAGCCCGGCACTCGTTGCGGGCGTGCAGGCCGGGGACGTCATCCTCAAGGTCAACAACGAAGAGCTCAAGAACCTCCGCCTGCCCGAGGTCATTAAAAAAATCAGCGGGCCCGAGGGTACGCCCGTCACCCTCACCGTCCGCCACGACGACGGCAAGGTTCAGGATCTGACGATCAAGCGGCAATCCATCGTCGTCCCCACCATCAAGGGTTACCGACACGTCCTCTCCGCCGACCACAAGTGGGAGTGGGATTACTGGGTCAGCAAGGACCCGAAAATCGGCTACATCCGCATCACACAATTCACGAGCGACACCTTCAAAGGCCTTAAGGAGACGCTCGACCCACTGCTCCACGATGATCTCCAGGGCCTCGTACTTGACCTCCGTTTCAATCCCGGCGGCCGCCTCGACCAGGCCAAGGAAGTCGTCGATCTCTTCGTCCGCGAAGGCAAAATCGTCAGCACCAAAGGCCGTAACCGCCCCGAGGAAATCACCTATGCCAAACCCGAAGGCACGGTGCGCGACTTCCCGATGGTCGTGCTCCTTAACGAACACTCGGCGAGCGCCAGCGAGATCGTGGCCGGCAGCCTCAAGGACAATAAACGCGCCCTGATCGTCGGCACCCGCTCCTACGGCAAAGGCTCCGTCCAGGAACTCATCCCCCTCGACGGCGGCGGAGGCGAGCTCAAGCTCACCGTCGCCTACTACTACCTCCCCAGCGGGCGCCTGGTCCACCGCAAGAAGGACTCCACCGACTGGGGCGTCGACCCGCAGATTTCCATCCCAATGGATTCCGAACAACAAAAACGGCTGCTGCTCGCGCAGTCGGATCTGGAAATCTTCCACCACAACAACGCCACCAACCCTGCGACCGCCCCGGCCACCAAACCCGCGACGCAGCCGACCACCCAACCCGTCGACCCCCAGCTCGACGCCTCGGTAGACGCTCTCGTGCGCGATATCCGTAGCGGCGCGAACACGGACGTGCCGGCGGTACCGGCGACGGCCCCTGCAACACAACCATGATTGGTACGACAAAGGATGAGTGATGAGTGAAACGTGACGAGACATAGCCCCGTCACGTTTCACTCATCACTCATCCATTTTTGGCACACATCGTTCCCCACAACGCCCCATGCCCACCATCCTAGGAATCGAATCCACATGTGATGAAACCGCCGCCGCGGTGGTGGCGGACGGGCATGACGTGCGTTCCAACGTCGTCGCCACGCAGTATGAGCTGCACGCGAAATACCGCGGCGTGGTCCCCGAAATCGCCAGCCGGGCCCACATCGAAAACATCCTGCCGGTCTTGAACGAGGCGCTCGCCCAGGCGGGTTTCCCCCCGGGCGATTTTTCCGCCATTGATGCCGTCGCGGTCGCCCACCGGCCCGGGCTCATCGGCTCGCTGTTGATCGGCGTAACCGCCGCCAAAACACTGGCGTGGGCGCTGGGCAAGCCGCTGATCGGGGTCGATCACGTGCATGCCCATTTGTATAGCGTTATGCTGGAAAACAACCAAACGCCCCCGATACCCGCCGTGGGCCTGGTTTGCAGCGGCGGGCACACGGCGCTGTACCGCGTGGGGGATTGGCTCGACGTCGAGCTGATCGGCGCGACGATCGATGACGCCGTGGGCGAAGCGTACGACAAGGTCGCCGCCCTGCTCGGCCTGGGCTATCCGGGCGGCCCGATCCTCGACCGCCTGGCCGCGGAAGGAAATCCCAAGGCCGTCCGCTTCCCGCGCACGCTGCTGGGCCGTGATTCGCTGGACTTTTCCTTCAGCGGCCTAAAGACCGCCGTCCTCTACCACGTCCGCGGCGTCCCCCGCCGGGGCGAAAACATCAAATCCGAACCCGCCCCCGTCCTCTCCCATCCCCAGCTCGCCGACATAGCCGCGGGCTTTCAGGCCGCCTGCATCGACGTGATCGCCGAGAAACTGAAGCGCGCGGTCCGCAAGACGAGCGCCCAATCCGTCATCATCGGCGGCGGCGTCTCCGCCAACCACGGCCTCCGCGCCGCCCTCGCAAAATTCCCCGTCCCCGTCTTCTTCCCCCCGATGCGCTACTGCACCGACAACGCCGCCATGTCCGCCGGCCTGGCCAACGTCTACCACCGCGCCGGCCGCCTCAGTCCCCTGGACCTCGACGCGCTTCCCTACAGCCAGTTCG
>JAQGHH010000430.1 GCA_028288945.1 Phycisphaerales bacterium | reverse complement strand
AACAACGGCCACGGCCAGGGGAGCGGCCGGTCGGTCGCGGGGTTCCATCTCGCACACGCCCTGGCCGCGTGTGGCGAACATCTCGAAGGCCACGGCGGGCACGAAATGGCCGCGGGGCTAAAACTCGAAACAGCAAAATTCGAAGACTTCCGATCCGCGTTTTGCGCCCACGCCAAACAAATCATTTCGCCGGACCTGTTGGTCGCCGAGTTAAAAATCGACGCCGTCGCGGATCTGCGGCACGTCACGGCCGCGTTGGTCGGCGACATGACGCGCCTGGGCCCGTTCGGGCACGGCAACCGCCGGCCGCTGCTCGTGTGCCGAAACCTCACGATCAACGCCCCGCCCCGCCGGGTCGGCAAGACAGGCGACCACCTCCAACTCCTCGTCCGCCAGGGCGAAAAAATCATGAAGTGCATCGCCTTCGGCTTCGGCGACCGCATCGACGACCTCCGGCAAGGAACGGTCGTCGACCTTGCGGTCGAGCCGACGCTCAATGAGTTCAACGGACGAACGAACGTCGAGTTGGAAGTGAAGGACTTGCAGTTCCCGAAGGTTTCGTAGCCGCCAAGTAATGGGGCAACAATGTAGGGTGGGCGTACTCGCCCACCGTTTTCCACGAAGGCATTGGCCGTGCAGCCAACGGTGCTTGCAGTACCCCAACGGTCTCGTAGCCGCGAAGGGGCGAAGACAGCCGCGAAGAAGAAGTAAATCCAACGCGCCAAGGCCGCCAAGAAGCCAAGAGCTCAATTCTTTTGTTCGGCGTTCTTGTCTCCTTGGCGGCCTTGGCGCATGGCCTTTAGCTTTTCGCCACAGATCCAGTGCCGAGTTTTGGCCGATCCGACTCCTACCAAGCTCCCTGACTTTTCTTCGCGGCTGCCTTCGCCCCTTCGCGCCTTCGCGGCTATTTTTCATGCACGAATTCCCAACCCGCCCCGGAAAACTCCCGGCCGGCGGCGTCTTAGTGATGACCGGATGAATCGACCGCGATGATCGATCCCGCCCAACTTTCCGAGTGGTTCGAGGCGCATTGTGCGCCGCTGACCCTCTATGCGCGGCAGTGGCTGGACCGGGCGGCGACGGAGGACGTGGTGCAGGAAGTTTACGTGCGGCTGATGTCGCAGCCGGCGACGCCCACCAACGTCAAGGCGTGGTTGTTCAAAGCCGTGCGGAATGAGGCGATCAGCCAGAGTCGCTCGACGTTACGGCGACGCAAGCGCGAACAGAATCTGCCGGGGGCGCGGGAGGAATGGTTCGAAACTTCCGCATCAGACTTGATCGACGGGGCCGCGGCACGCAAGGCGATGGAATCGCTGCCGCCTGCCCAGCGCGAAGTGATCGTGCTGCGGATCTGGGGGCAGATGACGTTGAAAGAGGTGGCCGCGGTCACGGGCTCCTCCATTTCCACCGTGTTTGACCAGTATCGCGCGGGGCTTAAGGCCCTGCGCGAGCGGATGAGTGCGCCATGCAAGACGAAAAAAGAATAAACGACGAAGGCTTGGGCGGCGGGGAACGGGAACTGCGGGACGCGCTCGCGTCGCTTTCGCCGGCGCGGCCGCGGATCGACGTGACGGCCATCGCGGTCGCCGCGGCGCTGGCGGCGGAACGCCGGCGGCTCTGGTTCTGGCGGGCGGCGGCAGGCGCGCTGGCGGCTTGCCTGGCGATCATCCTACTGCTGCATCGGGTGGAACGGCCGGCGGATCGCGCCGTGACTAGGGTCAATATACCAGCGCCTGCTCCGGGCAACGTGGCGGTTTTGCCCGCAGCGCCGGACGGGGACATTTCACTTGCCGCCGACCCGTTTTCGACCCCCACCCGGATTAACGAAGCCGAGGCGTCGGAGGATTCTTATCTCGCGACGCGGCAACGCGTCTTGAGGCGGGGCCTGGGCGGGCTGTTGTCGCCACTGGCGCTGGTGAAGGACGCGGGCCGCGTCGCAACCGCGCCGCCCGAGCCATCGCCAGTGGCCGGACCCACGATGGAACCCGGCCCGTCCGGCCCGATCCCCCGGCTGCTTCAGTTCATCGAAAAGGGAGCCAAACTATGATCTTCGCGGCATTGTCCAAACTCCTGTTGCTCGTTGCCTCGGGGCAGGTCTCCCCGGCGAATCTCCAACCGACTGCACCGCCCGCAAACCCGGCGGGCGCTCCGCAGGTGGTGGAACTGAGCGTGACACGCGCCGCCGTGCCCGTGCCGGCGCTCAGGTATCGCTTCGCTCCGGACCTCGCCGAGCTGACGCCCGGAAACGCGGCGCCGCTCTATCTCATGGCCGGGGAGCTGCTGCCGCGCGACCAGAACCAGCGGGATCGCGTAACGAATCTTCTGGACGCGCCGATGGACCAGTTCCCACGGGACGAGGCACGGCAGGCGCTCCAGCCCTACCACGGCGTACTGATGGAAGTGGAATTAGCGGCCTGGCGGGAGGACTGCCACTGGGAAACGCCGCTGCGCACCGAGGGCGTGCGGACGCTTTTGCCCTACCTTAATCCGTACCGCGAGTGCGCAAACGCGCTGGCCGCGCGGGCACGGCTGGAAATTTCTGAAGGTCACTTCGACGATGCGGTCCGCACGATCCGGACCGGCTTTACGATGGTGAACCATCTGCGCAGCGACGGGGTGCTCGTCCAGGGGTTGGTAGCGGCGGGGATCGGCGAACTTTTTCTCGACCGCGTGCGGGAACTTGAGAAGGCCCCGGGCGCGCCCAACTTGTATTGGGCGCTGGCGGGCCTCCCGCATCCCCTCGTGGACGTCCGGCAGAGCCTTCGGATGGAGCGGGCGCTGATCGGGTTCGAATTTCCGCAGCTCCGCGGCCGCCGGCCCGAAGAGCTCAGCGCCGAAGAACTCACCGCCCTGTTCCCGCAGATGCAGCGGTCATTGGAGATGTACACGCGGCTGGGCCCGTCGGGTGGAGACGGTAGCGCCCAAAGCTTCAAGCCGGAATTCCTCGCCACAATGATCAGCGGGTACGGCGCGGCCCGGCATTACCTGGCCGCCGCCGGCAAGTCGCAGGAGGAGATCGACCGGATGCCCGTGCAGGCGGCGCTGGCCATCTACCTGTTGGAGAGTTACGAGCGTTGGTCGGATGAGATGTTCAAATGGGCCGGCCTTCCGTACTGGCAGGCGCGTGAAGGGTTCGACCGCGCCCAACTCGAGTTGAGCGCTGCCAGACAACGGGAAGCGAATCCCTTGATGACCCTCGTGCCGGCACTGGGGCGGGCGGCGTTTCAATTCGCCAAGGCCGACCGGGACGCGGCCCTGTCGCAGTGCGCCGAGGCCGTCCGCGCGTACGCCGGGGCACACGACGGCAGGCTTCCGGCATCGCTGTCCGATCTCGCCGACACCCCCGCCCCGCCCGACCCGATGACGGGCAAGTCGTTCGGCTACGAGGTGCAGGGAGGCACCGCGAAGATCCATGCGATGCCGTTCCATGGCGCGCCGGCGAACATGCCGGTGGACATTACTTATCAGGTGACCGTGAAGTGAGACGGGGTCGAGCGCAGGAGTGCGGTGATCCACATCGATGCACGTAGGGTCCGCTTCAGCAGACGTTCTCGTCGCCTTTGCGGCACCCCGTCCGCTGAAGCGGACCCTGCGAAACGCACTCTTGCGGATCAGGCGCGATTCTACGTTCCGCCCCTCACCCTAACCCTCTCCCCCGGGTACGAGGGAGAGGGACCGGAGCGGGTGCGGCGGCTGTGGTGCAAAACAGTTGGAGCTTCTTATGCAACCCATTTTGAAATGCCTGTTCACCATGCTGCTACTTTTTTCCAGCAAGGCGATGGCCGCCGAAGCCGACGCGCCGGCTGATGCCGCCGGCCTGGCGGCGGCAGCGCCTGTGGTGCCTTTTATCGACAGTCAGACGGTCCTCGTGGCCCGCCTCGATGCGACGGCGGTGGACGTCGGCGCGTTCGAAGCCTGGGTCAGGCAAGCCACTCTGCCGGGCGCGGCGAAGTCCGACGCATTTTTTAAGGAACTGCATGAGGGCTTCGGAAAGCTCTCGACGGCACAGGGCGATTTCCGCAAAACCGGGGGTCGGCTGCTGTACGCCGTCGTGAGCTTCGGCGATACGCCGGGCGGATTGGCGTTCATCGTCGCGCCGGTCGAGAACGGGGCCGACCCCCAGGCATTGGAGAAAGTGCTGAGTTCCTGGTCGTCCGACCCCGCAACGCACGCAGTCACGATAGGCAAAGCTGTCGTGCTCCCCTTCGGCGACGCGCTGGCCCGGCTCGAACATTTCACGCCCGCGCCGCGGCCGGAACTGGCGAAGGCGTTCGCCCAGGCGGGGGATGTGCCGCTGTCCGTGGCGTTCATCCCTTCGGAACAAGTCCGCCGGGTGGTGGAAGCGATCTCGCCACGGCTGCCCAAGGACATCGGAGGTGGGCCGATCACCGTATTGACGCGCGGGCTGATGTCGGGGTCGGTGGCCTTGCGGCTGCCGCCGCAACCGGCGTTGCACGCGGTAATTCACTCCCAGGATGCCGACGCGGCCAACGCGTTCGCCGGGTTGGTGCGGCTGGCGCTGCTGGCCGGGCGCGATCAGTTTCCGCCGGAGATGACGAACCTGGTGGCTGCTCTCGTCCGTCCGCCTTCGCCCAAAATGGAAGGCAACCGCGTGATCTTTACCGTAGATGAAAAAACGCTGGTGTCGCTGGTCCGCCGGCTTCCCGGGGGGCCGCGGCCCGGCGCGGTGGCTGTTTACCGTGTGAAGTCGGCCAGCAACATCCGCCAACTTCTGCTGGCGTGCATCATGGACGCGCACGACCACAAGGACCAATTCGCCGAATCGCTGGAAGCAGCAGTCGGCCGCCAGGACGTGGAGGCGAATGTTCTAATCAACCCCTCCAACCCGTCGCGCAAGCCCGGCTATGTCTACGTGCGGCCGACTTCATACCAGGAGTATTCCCGCCACGCCTCGACGCGCGTGATGGTCTATGAGGCGTTCGACCGCTGGGACGA
>JAQGHH010000402.1 GCA_028288945.1 Phycisphaerales bacterium | reverse complement strand
TACCGGGCTTCCCCATTCGGATCTCCCCGCAACGGCCGTCCCATAACCTCCCAGCCCTCATCCCCGCGCAAGTTTATCCACGCCCCTCATCCCTCCCAGTCAAGTGCACCCCGGGATGACCGATATGTTGAGTGGACCCTTTGAGAAGTCTTCTCAGCCGGAGCGATCTTGGACGCCGTGCCATCCGATAACCCGAAATCCGCCCCGCGGTCGCGGCTGCTGCCGCACGGCGAATCCGTCATCGCCTCCGTCGGCCTCGCCCTCGCCGCGCTGCTGCTTTGCGTCATGTCGGCCTCGGCATGGTGGGTTCATCACACCCAGCAGAACATGCTCGACGCCAGCCGGGCGGCCCAAACCCGCGCCGCCGGCGATCTCCTGGCCGAGACGGCGGAAGTGCTGCTCGGGCAGGACGACCTCTCCACCGCGCGCCGGCTCGTCGCCGATACCGCCCGCACCCACGAATTCGCCCTCTGCCGGATCGTACTTCCCGACGGACAGATCGCGGCCTCGCTGGAAGCCTCCGAAAATAAACTCCATCAGCTCCCCGCGTCCTGGCCGCAATCCCGACCTGCCGGATCGGTCGAAGACGCCAAGACATCCGTCCACATCCCCCTGACCATTCCCGGCCGCGGCCCGGCGACGCTCGAAGTTGTCGCGTTGCCATCCGTCACCTACGGCTCCGAATGGGAAGCGCTCGCCGGCGTCGGCGCGATCGGTGCCGCGGCGCTCGTGGTGCTGCTCGCGCTCTACCGCCGGATGCGCCGAAGGCTTCGGGCGATGGGCGCGATTCGCGACGCGTTGGCGGCTGTTTCATCGGGGGAAACCGCCATGGCCGCATTGGTCATCAGCCCGGACCTGGGCCCCGAGGCCGCCGCGTGGAACCAGGTGATCGGCGAAACCGACCGCCTTCGCCGCCAGGGCGTGGCCGAGCGCGCCCGCGAGGCGCTGGGCCGCCGGCAGGAATCGCACAGCGACGTCGACGCCGCCTGCGACGCGCTGCCGCAAGGCCTCCTGATCGTGGACGACAAAACCCGCGTGAAATACGCCAACGGCGCGGCCGCGGGCTTCCTCCGCTCCAACCGCGAAGCGCTGGTCGGCAAGGAAGTCGGCGCGTTCCTCGACGTGCCCGGCGTGCTTCTGGCCGTGCAGGAAATCGCCACCGGCGCCAGCCGCCGGCGGCAGGTAATGGACATCGAGCAGAAGGACGACGGCCCCGCCGGCGTGCTGCGCTTCACCGTCCGCCCCGTCCGTCGCGACGACAGCGGCACGGCCATGATCACCATCGAAGACATCACCCAGCAGCGCGCCGCCGAGGAAGCCCGCCACCGCTTCGTCGCGCAGGCCACCCACGAGTTGCGCACCCCGCTGACCAACATCCGCCTCTACGTGGAGACCGCCATCGAGGACGGCGAAGCCGATCCCGCGATGCGCTCCAAGTGCCTGAACGTCATCAATGGAGAAACACGCCGCCTCGAGCGCATCGTCGGCGAGATGCTTTCCGTCGCGGAGATCGAGGCCGGCTCGTTCAAGCTCCAGTGCGACGACGTCCGCCTCGATCAGCTTTTCGAAGACCTGTCCGCGGACTACCAGCAGCAGGCCGCCGACAAGAACGTCACGCTCACGTTCCACCTCCCCCCCAAGTTCCCGGTGGTGCAAGGCGACCGCGACAAAATTTTGATGGCCCTGCACAACCTCGTCGGCAACGCCCTCAAATACACGCCCGAGACGGGCAAGGTGGACGTGGTCGTCGAAGCGACCGAGAAGCAGCTTTCCGTCCAGGTGCGCGATACCGGCATCGGCATCAGCGACGCGGACGCGGAAAAAATCTTCGACCGCTTCTACCGCGCCCACGACCCGCGCGTCGCCAAAATCACCGGCAGCGGCCTGGGCCTGACGCTGGCCAGAGAAGTAGTCCGCCTCCACGGCGGCGACGTCACCGTAGAGTCGCGCCTCAACCAGGGCAGCACGTTCACGATCACGCTGCCGATGAAGACGGCCGCATGAATAGTTGCCAGTTGCTAGTTGCCAGTGGAGGAATCGGAAAGAACGAATCTACATCTGCTTCCTTCACTGGCAACTGACAACTGGCAACTGGCAACTGATGAGCAACCATGAAGATTTCCGAACAACGTCAAGGTGCCGTAACCGTGCTGAAGCCCGAAGGGGCGCTCGTTGAGGCCGATGCGGCGTCGTTCAAGACCCGCATGACTGAAGCGCTCTCCGCCAGCCTCGGCCGGTTTGTCGTGGACATGTCGGCGGTCCCTTACGTCGACAGCAAGGGCCTCGAGGCTCTCGTGGACGTGACCGAGGAAATGGGCCGCGTCGGCCAGGCGCTTCGCCTTTGTGCGGCGAACAAGACCGTGCGCGAAGTGCTCGATCTGACCGACCTGGCCACGCTCTTCGACCACTTTGACGACGCCAACGCCGCCGTCAGGAGCTTTCTGTGACGCGCAACGACCTCCCCATCCCGCGCACGCAACCCCCCGCCGGGCCGGCCATCGCGCCGCCCGTCGGCGGCCCGAAGCGCGCGCGAATCGGCGAGACGCTCGTTAGCGAAGGCGTCCTCTCTCCCGAACAACTTCAAAAAGCCCTCGCCCAGCAGAAGGCCACCGGCCGCATGCTCGGCGAGCTGCTCGTCGATCAGGGCGTCATCAGCGGCTCCACGCTCGTGCAGGTGCTCGCCAAGACCATCGGCG
>JAQGHH010000381.1 GCA_028288945.1 Phycisphaerales bacterium | reverse complement strand
GAAACCCCCGCGCGCTCCAGCCTCGGCGGATCGTTCGGCAGAAATGCCTGCTGATATTCCCGGACCTGCGCGATTGACCGCCGCAGGGCGGACATCAGCTCCGCCGGAATGCGCTTGGCGGCGTCCGCCATCTCCCCCGGTTTCACACGGATCTGATCGGCAGAGAAATTCGGGTCATCGAACTTCCGCGAAGAATCGACGACCGCCGCGTCCCCGCGCCTGGCGACGTCGGCAAGAATCTCCTGAACCGCCGCCACTTCCTTGCCTTGTCCCAGCGCCACGTCGGCAGGCATAAGCCGCAGCTTCCCCAGCAGCGCCTTGACGCCCGTGCGACCCTCCACATTGTCCAAGCGAAAAATCGGAATCATGATGCCGCGAATCTTATGGACGCCGTCGAGGAAATCCACGAAGGCGCGAAGGGACGAAGAAACGCGAAGAAATACGAGTGCGTTGTTGCCATAGTCTCACACGTCCGGGTACGAACACCTCTGAGCATGAAAAAGGCTCGTGACAAGCTGGAGTCGGTCGCTTCGGACATCCTGGGCAAGAGCTGCCGCGCCATCCTCGCGGCGATGATCGACGGCGAGAGCGCCCCAAAAAACTGGCCGACATGGCCATGGGCCGCTTGGAGAGCAAGCACCAGGAACTGCTGGCCGCCCTTCGCGGCAAGGTCTTCCGCCCAGATTGGCGATTCAACTCGCGGCATCCCCGTTGACTGTCGGGAACACATACACCTTCCCGTCCGTCCGCTCGATCCTCTCCATCGGCAGCCCGTAGACGCGCGACAACAATTCCGGCCGCAGCACTTCCTCCGGAGGCCCGTCGGCGGCGATTGTTCCCACCTCCAGCAGCAGCAGCCTGTCGGCGAACATCCCGGCCAAGTTCAGATCGTGCGACGCCATGAGCACCGCGATTCCTTGCCGCTTGGCGAGGTCTTTTAGCCGGTGGCCCAGATCGACCTGATGCCGGAGGTCGAGGAATGTATTGGGCTCGTCGAGCAGCAGCGCGCGGGGCTCCTGCACCAGGCAGCGGCCGAGGAAAACCAGTTGCCGCTGGCCGCCGGAGAGGGCGTGCATTCTTCGATCGAAAAAGTCCGCAAGTCCCAGCGCCCGGGCGACCTGCCCCACCACCTCCACATCCCGTGGCGACTCAATCCCGAACGCCTGAAGGTAAGGCGAGCGACCCATCCGCAGCACGTCGCTAACGCGCTGCTCGGGTTCCCATGCGGGCGATTGCGCGAGGTAAGCGACGCGCCGCGCGAGGTCGCGCCGCCGCCAGTCGGCTAGCGAGCGTTGTTCCCAAATGATTGTCCCCGACGCCGGCAGATGCCCGAGCAGGCAGCGGAGCAGCGTGCTCTTGCCGCTGCCGTTAGGGCCGAGCAGCGCGACGACTTCACCTGGCGCCAGGCGCAGGGCGACACCGCGAAGGATCGGACGATCGCCGTAGGAGAAGGAGAGGTTTTCTGATTGGAGCAGGGATGTCATTGAAGGGTCTTCAATTTACATTTTGCCATCACGCACATCCTTTGCGCATCCAGATCTGAAATCTCATATCTCAAATTTCAAATCTTCGTCCCAAATCGCAAATCAACTCTCCTCCGCCCCCCGGCCTCGTTGCCACAATAGCTGCAAGAAAAACGGCGCGCCCAGCAAAGCGGTCAGCACTCCCACCGGCAGAAGCGTACTCACGAACCGTTGCCCGGCGAGCAGCCGCGACACGGCGTCCGCCGCGGCGAGGAGCGCGGCGCCGAACGCGGTCGACCACGGCAGCAGGCGGCGCTGGTCCGCGCCGAACATCATCCGGGCGAGGTGCGGGCAGATCAGGCCGATGAAACCGATCGGGCCGCTGATTGCCACCGCGGCGGCGGTAACGATCGACGCGACCACCAGCCCGGCCCACCGCACGCGCTGAATGCGCGTGCCGAGGGCCTGAGCTTCTCCTTCGCTGAGCATCGCGACGTTGAGTTGCCCCGAGAGGTAAAGCAGCACCAGCCATCCCACGCCGGCGATTAAAGCAGCGATTTTTTCCTGGACGGGAAGGAGGCTGGTCTGAATCCCGCCGACGAGAAATGCGAATGCCCCGCCCGCCCCGGCGGTGACTTCTGGAAAGCGCGCGTTGAGCAGCAGGAAGATCGACCCGTTGATCGCGTTGACGATCACGCCGACCAGCAGCACCGTCACCGGCTCCAGCCGCCCGCGCCTGCTGCCCAGTAGAAGGACGAGCGCAATCGCCGCCAGAGCGCCCGCGAACGCGAACGCCTGCTGGCTCATCGCCCCGCTCATTGCGGCCAGCATCGATCCCCCCATCGTCGCCACGAATGGAAAGCGCCAGACGTAGGCCATCAGCGACGCCCCGCTGCTCACGCCAAGGAGATACGGATCGGCCAGCGGGTTGCGGAGAATCGCCTGGTAAACGACGCCCGCGGCCCCGAGCGAAGCGCCGACCAGGGATGCGAGCAGAACGACTTCCTTGCGAAACGCGCGAACATTGGGGTCGGCGGGCCACCCCACTTCGCCGTTGGAACCGATGCACAGGCATGCCGCCGCGACAGTTGCCCAGAGCAGTGCGCCGGCGGCAATCGTCACCAGTAAACGCGCGGCGCTCCAGCGATTGACCGATTGGCCTCGTTTGGCGGCGTAGTCCAGTTTGTCGGGGGATTGGAGCATGGTTCGCGAAGGGCGGCGTAAAAGAGGCCAGTTCATTCACCGCACCGGGGGCGCTCCGGTCCCGTCGCCTTCGTACTCGGGGGAGAGGGAGAAAGGCGCGATCAGCACCTCGTCTCCAACTTTACGGCACCCGTCCCGCCCCCGGCTGCGTCGCAGCTTTCGGATGCAGGGCGTCCACAAACTGCTCGGCGAGGTCGCCGATGTGATATCCGGGTAGCGTCACGTACATTTCCGTCAGTTGGTAAACCCGCCCGTCCTTCACCGCCGGCATGTCGGGCATTGTCTTCCAAACTCGACTCGCCTGCTCAAGAACCTGTGGTGAAGCCTTCGGGACCAGTTGCAAAACTACCTCCGGTCGCAGCGCCAGCACCTGCTCGCGATCGAGTACCGGATACCGTGCTGCCAGTTGTTCCGCGGCGTTCGTTCCCCCCGCGGCTTCGAGCAGCTCGGTGAGATAAGTATTTTTCCCGGCCACCATCGTCCCGTCGCCGCCGATGACGATCAGGGCTCGCACCCGCGGCTCGCCCGCCGAGCGGCGGCGAACGGCGTCGATTTGCGCCCGGAGTTTCGCCTCGGCCGCGGCGGCCTTTGTGGGTTCGTTGCATGCCCGGCCGAGCTGTTCAATCGCACCATAGATCGATTGACGCGGCTCGCCGGGGGCGGTCTTATCTTCCAGTGTGTCCGATTGTAGGTTCGTATTTTCCGCGCCGATCGCATGGGCCCGGCTCACGAACCCCGGGGGAATACGGTCCGGGGCGTATTGTGTGATGAGCACCTTCGGTCGCAGCCCGATGATCTTTTCCCAATCCGTTGTCTGATAGTCCCCCACCCGCGGCAGGGCCGCCACGCGGGGGTCGCTCTCGTAATTGCTCACCGCGACGACGTGATCCCCGCAACCCATGCCGATGAGAAGATCTGTCGCAGCGGGCACTAGCGACACCACCCGCGGGTCCTTCACGACCTTCGCGGCGGGCTGAGGTTTCGTGTGCGGATCGCGCTGCCCGTCGTGCGCCGCCCGGCTGATGAGCACGCCGAATACCGCGAGCGCCGCCAATACCAAAACGCACATGAGCGCCACGGGATTTTCGTAAAACTTTTGCCGCCCGGCGCGTTGATCCATGGCGCGCGGATGGTAGAGTTGGGGAAAACCGCTGTCAAACGCAGCCGCTGCTGAACCCGGCGGCAAAAGTGCAAGCGGAACCGCGCTCAAGACCGATAAGTTGCTCCATGGAGCAATCAAACCACGGATGGGACATGAGCGATCAAACCACCCCCACTCTTATTAACCGAATCGGCAACTGGCTCCGTCGCGGCGGGCGCCAGGGCGATGAGCTATCGAACGATCTTTCCGCGCGTGCGTCCGATGGCGCTGGCGACGGCAACCTCCCCGCCGTCACCAATGGCGAAACGCGCAGCACGTTTTTGCGCCCCTGGGTGAAGCGCGATGCGACGATCGATCAGTTGCAGAACGGCGTCGCCGCGTTGTCCGAATTGATGGGCACGATCCGCGACAATCTGGAAAAGCAGGCCCATCGTCAGGACGACCTGCTCGATTACCTGTCGCATCTGCCGCAGGCGCTGCAATCGCTCCCCGAGAGCAGCCGCGTGCAGGGCGAGGCGCTAAAGGCGATCCAGGAACAGATCCGCCAGCAGAACGGCCAGCAGGGCAAGCTTGCCGAGGTGCTTGAGCGCATCCACCGCGCCGACGGCGAGCACCGAAGCACGCTGAGCGCCCTTCAGGAGCGCGTGGAGACGATCGGCAAGCAGGAAGAATCCATCGGTCGCAGCCTCAGCGGCGTCGGGACCGCGCTCGAAACCGTCAGCCGAAATTCCGAAGCGAGCGCACAGGTGCTCACCCAGCTCCGCGACAACATAAGCAGCCGTGACACCGACCTCGAAGCCGTGATTCGCAAGCAGAACACCCGCTTCACGACGATGCTGACGGTCGCGATCGTCCTTTCGATGGCCGCGTTGACCGCGGTCGTGATCTTCGGCTACCTCGGCTACGTCGCCCTGAGCCAGCACGCGCGGTAGCTACGTTCCCGTATCCAACTTCAGTACGCCGGTCTGTCGTTTCACGGCGATTACGCGTTGCTTGAGCTGCTCGAAGATCTTGCGTGCGTCGGGGAGGCCGCGCATGGTGAGGTTGGGCATCGTGTCGTCGTGCGACATTACGCGAATGGTGCCAATGCCGATCAGGCGGTCGAGGAAGGATTGATGGAAGGAGAGATCCTCGACGTGCCAGAGCTCGAGGGTGTTGATGTTCTTTGAGACGACGCCGCGTTCGTAGTCGATGCGGTAGTTGGTGATGCGGTAGCGGACGGCCTTGGTGATGAAAAGTGGCACCAACCACACGATCACTCCGGCCACCTCCAGCGCGATCGCCATCCAGCCCGGCGGCCATCGGTGTGCCAGGACGCGGATGATGATCGGCGAGAACAGCAGCAATGTGCCCAGCACACCCAGCACGATCACCTGCTCGGGCTTGCCGCCGAAGAACGGGGAACCCGCGTAGTAGACTGACTCGTCATCCGTCGGCGGCGCGTGCGGCTTGCTGACGTGTGCCGACTCCGCGGGCGTTACCGATTCATTTGGATCCCGACTCATCAAATGCTCCTGTTGTTGGGCGATTGATCGTACCGCCAATCGCAATTCACAAATACGCCGTTTCCGTGCGACAAATTTTTCGGTCCACCCTCTACCCTCCGCCTACTCCGCACTCTTCATTCTGCACTTTGCACTTCACGACCTTGATCCCTCGTTGCTCGCCCCGATAATGCGACCGCCCCCATCAGCGACGACGGCCACAGCGAGGTGACATGAAACGACCGGCAGTTTTTTTCGATCGGGACAACACGCTTATCGCCACCGACGGCTACCTCGGCGACCCGTCGGGGGTCGTGCTCGTGCAGGGGGCGGCGGAAGCGGTGGCGCGGGTGCGGGCGCTCGGGTATTCCGCGGTCATCTTTAGTAACCAGAGCGGCGTTGCCCGCGGCATGTTCCTCGAGGAATCCGTGCACGCGGTCAACGCAAAAGTGGACGAGCTGCTGCTCGACCAGAACCCGACGGCAGTGATCGACCGTCACGAGTTCTGCCCTTTTCATCCCGAGGCAACCGTCGAGCGCTACCGCCAGGAAAGCGAGCTGCGCAAGCCCAAGCCGGGGATGATCCTTCAGGCGGCGGAGAAGCTGGCGCTGGATTTGTCGCG
>JAQGHH010000371.1 GCA_028288945.1 Phycisphaerales bacterium | reverse complement strand
CCGATCAGGTCCCCATTCCCCCCGGCCCCGTCGGCTCGGTCACCTGCACCTCCGCCTCGCCCAATGCAAACCGCAATCCCCGGCTGCTGCGCCCCTGGATCATCAGCAAAACGACGAGCGCGAGCAGCGGGAATCCGACGAACCGCGCCCACTTGAGAATAGCCGGAAGATTCCAGCCGCTCGGGAAATCGTAGTGATTCCGAAGCTCCGGCCACGTGTACAGCACGCCCGGGATACGGACGCCCGTGGTGTCGGGCGCGAGCTCTCCGGAAACCTGAGTCGATGACGAGGACCGAACCCCAGCCGCATCCTCGCTGTTGAGGAACGCCTGCCACGGGAACATCAACACCATCAGAAAGACCGCCCAACAGAAAGCGGAAGTCACATGCGACACGCCCACAAGCCGGCCGACCAGCATGATGGTGATGATCAGCAGGAGCACGACCGCCAGCACGATGGTAAACACCACGCCGCCGTAGTCGGTAAGAGCGATGAGGTATTCGAAGGCCGGCGCCGAAAGCCGCGACGACCCGCCGGCGGCCGTGGGCAACGTATGCTCGACGATCGGCGTGTCGGTGGAGCTGCGCGTCGTCGCGGCATCCACGGGATTGGCCGTCGCCGTCACATCGGCGTGCAGATGAATGCTGTGCACGTACCTCGCCACGAAGAACATGGCGAGCTGAACGATCAGGATCAGCGCCAGGAAAAGAAACAGCGTGTTCTTCGCCCGGCGGGCGACGAGCATCGCGTCGGCATAATCGGCCGCCACGGCTTGGGTCATGGTGGTCCGCGTCATAATTCACTCCTTCATCAACCGCGCCGTCCGGACTTCCATTCCGACCGGCGCTTTCATCTACCTAACGCAAACTTTCGCCGCACGCAACGCCTGGACTGATTGAGAAATTGTCGGCGGGGTGGTCGGCCGGCCCCGGCCCGGAAGGCAGGCGCACAGTCGGATGCTGTGGTATAATCAATGAACCAACCATGAACGACGCCACGCCCTCCGACACGTCGATCCCCTACGCCACGCCCGCCCCGCGCACGGCGTCCCGACTTTGGGCCGGCGTCTTCATCGCCTTCGCGGGCCTCTGCCTCATCCTGCTCGGCGGCTGCTTCCTCATCGGCGTCCTCATCATGGTCCACCCCGAGCTCACCTTCGGCGGCAGAAACCCGCCGCCCGCCACACTCGCCCATTACGTCCTCCTCGCAATCCTCTACCTCCTTGGCTTCCTCTGCTTCGGCGCCGCCGCGGCGGTGTTGATAAGAGGGCTCAAGGTGCTCTTCGCGTATATGAGGTGAATGAGTTGCCAGTTGTCAGTTGTCAGTCAAGGAGAAGCAGTTAAGTCACATCCACTTCCTCGACTGGCAACTGGCAACTTCTTCCAACTATAATCCCGCCAATGACCGTTTCCTGGGACACCTTCGAACGTTACCGGCAGAAGGGCCTTGACGCCCGCCGGGCGGGGCAGTGGGATTCGGCGCGGGTCTATCTGCTCGAGGCGGCGCGGGCGATGGTGGAGCTGAGTAAAGCCGCCGCCGGGGAGGAGCTGCGCGACGGCCGTCGGCAGATGGCGACGCGGCTGCTCGAGCTGGCCAAGGACTGCGAGAACGCCACCCGCGAAAACCGCCGGGCCCCCAGCGCCCGCCGGGCGGGCGGAGGCAACGGCGGCTCCTCCAACTCGCCCGCCTCCGAATCCGAAGGCGAACAATCCGCCCAGCAATGGATCGTCAAGGAAAAACCGTCGCTCCGCTTCAATGACGTCGCCGGCCTGGAAGACGTCAAGGAAGACATTCGCCTGAAGATGATCTACCCCTTCGAGCACGCCGAGCTTGCCGAAAGGTTCGGCATCCGCCCCGGCGGGGGGGTCCTCATGTATGGCCCGCCCGGCACCGGCAAGACCATGCTCGCCAAAGCCACCGCCGGCGAAATCGAAGCCACCTTCTTCCGTATCTCCCCCGCGGACGTGCTGAGCAAGTGGGTCGGCGAAGCCGAGCAAAATATTAAGAAACTCTTCGACGCCGCGGCGGACGAGCCGCGGAGCATCATCTTCATCGACGAGATCGAAGCCCTCGTCCCCGCCCGGCGCGACGAAGGCTCGAGCGTGATGCAGCGCGTCGTCCCGCAGATTTTGCAAGGCGTCGAAGGCTTCGACAAAAAAGCCGGCCGCCCGATCCTGCTGATGGGCGCGACCAACGTCCCCTGGCAACTAGACCCCGCCATCCTCCGCCCCGGCCGCTTCGACGAAAAAGTCTACATCCCCCTCCCCGACCTGCCCGCCCGCAGAAAGATGCTGGACATCTACCTTTCCAAGCGCCCCCTCGCCGAGCTGGTAGACCTCGACGCCTTCGCCGAAAAGCTCGAAGGTTACAGCGGCGCAGACATCAAATACCTTTGCGACCGCAGCGCCACCGTCCCCTTCCTCCAAAGCGTCGCGACAGGCCAGGAAGGCGAAATCACCAGCCAAATCCTCGCCGACGTGCTCAACGACACGCAAAGATCGGTGACGCCGGAAATGCTCAAGCGCTTCACCGACTGGAGCCGCACCGCCGCGACGGCATAACGCATCGACAGCCCCT
>JAQGHH010000326.1 GCA_028288945.1 Phycisphaerales bacterium | reverse complement strand
GCCATCATGGCGGTCTCGGCCAACCTGGAGGCGGTACTGGAGGCGGTGTTCACCTTACTCTTTGCCCGGAAACTGGGCTTGGGACGCGTCGACACCGCGACGGCGGGTTGGACGTATGCCTCCGCCGGATATTTTTCGTCCCGCCTTATGGCGGGCCACCTGCCTTTGCTCGAAGCCTACCCCTCGCTTCCGCTGCTGCTTTGGCTGGGCGAGGAAGTGGTGCTCGCGCCGCCCGGCAGTCGCGGGTTACGAATGAGGTTAATCGCATTCGGCGTCTGCGGCGCGTTCGTCGCCCTGGCGGGCCACCCCCAATTGCCGGCTTATGCGCTCGGCGTGGCTTTCCTATACGTGCTGTTCCGCTCCCCCACCTGCCGGGGCATCGCCGCGGCGGCGGCCCCTTGGCCTGGGCGTGGGGTGCGCGGCGTTTGCCCTCTTTCCGATGTACCGCCTCGTGCTACGCAGCACCCGTGTCCTGCATCTGGCTCCGGCCGACAATGACGTCCCTTTCCCTTACCGGCGACTGATGTCATTTCTGTTTCCCTGGAAGGACGGTTACCCGCCAATCCTCGCCCAAGACGGCGGTCATCCGGTATTTCACGGCTATCCGTCCCCGGCCTAGTTTTGGGACACGGTCTGTTACGTGGGGTGGGTGCCGCTGCTGTCGGTGGTTTTTTTGGCGACGGTGGCGGTCGCCCGGCGTCGGCTTCCGTCGCCCCCTTGGGCTTTTCTTACGCTGGCCGGCGTGTTGGCTTTGGCGACCGCACTGCCGCCGGGCCAGCAGATCTTCGCGCATCTGCCCGGTACCATGCTCCGCAGCCCGGCGCGGCAAATCTACGTGACGGTCTTTGCGCTCGCGCTGGCGACGGGTGCGGCGGTTCATCTTGTCGCCGGCATGGCGGGCAGTCGCCGGGCGCGCGTAGCGTGGGGAGCCCTGGCGCTCATTCTGGTCGCGCATGCAATCGACCTGGGCTCATTTTCCATGCACTTCGTGCGTGCCACGGCTGCCCCGGAAGACGCAGCCCCTGAAGCGAGGGCGGCGATCCATAGCCTCGCGGGAGATGGCCGAGTCGCGTTCCCCCTGCAGTGGCCGGCGGCCGTCAACCGCGACGAGGACGACGTTGGTTTTTTTGATTCACTGGTACTCGCGCGTCCCTACCGCGCGTTGCTCGATTTGGGCGGCGCGCCGCCGGAAACAAATCTGGAGGCACTGGACGGAGCATCCCTCGACCGTCGGGTCTTGCAGGCATTGGGGGTGAGGGTGGTTGTTTCGCAGTTCGATCGGCCTGAATTGCGCCGCGTGGAATCGGTACAGGGGATGGGCACTTTTGCCGTCGATCAGCCCGCGCCCCGCGCACAGTTCGTGCCCCTGGCCGGTGTGCACCTCGTTGACGCCACGGAGATTCATCGCCAGTTGCGCAACAAGGATGCCGACCTCCGGCTGAGCCTCATGCTACTTCCGGAAGACTCGCGGCATCTCCCACCGGGCGGGACACAACCCACAAGCCCGGCGGCGGTTGCCTATCAACGTGAGTCGAGCGATGACGCCGCGGTGGATGTAACTTGCGCGGGTGCGGGTGTACTTCGCATGACGGAGGCGTGGGACCCCGGTTGGACTGCGACGGTAGATGGCGTTGCCGCTCCTGTGCTTTGCGCGGACGACGTCTTCCTCGCAGTGCCGGTCGCGGCAGGCTCGCATGAAGTGCGGTTTACCTTCCGCACTCCCGGCGTGGTCCCGGGGGCGTGCATTTCGCTGGCCAGTCTGGCATCGCTCCTGGCAGTCGCGTGGCTCGCGGGCCGTTCCCCCAAGCTACATTGCTGATGCTGGTATCCACGCCTCGCCCGCGACGCCGGGGCCGCGTCAGAGGATGAATTTGCTCAGGTCCTCGTCCTTCACCACGTCCGCCAGGCGTTCGCGCACGAACTGCCCGGTGATCCGCACGCGCTTCTCGGGCATGTCCGGGGCCTCGAAACTGATGGTCTCGAAGACGCGCTCGAGGATCGTGTAGAGACGCCGGGCGCCGATGTTCTGATCCCGGCGGTTCACGTCGAACGCCGTCTGTGCCATCGCGTCGATCCCGTCGTCGCTGAATTCCACCTCGACGCCTTCTGTCCCGAGTAACGCCGTCTGCTGCTTGGTCAGCGCGTTCTGCGGCTCGCGCAAAATGCGCACGAAATCATCCTTGGTCAAGTCCTGAAGTTCGACGCGGATCGGGAAACGCCCCTGCAATTCGGGCATCAAATCGCTGGGCTTGCTCGAATGGAACGCCCCCGCGGCGATGAACAAAATGTGGTCCGTCTTCACCGGACCGTACTTGGTAACGACCGTGCTCCCCTCCACGATCGGCAGCAGATCGCGCTGCACGCCTTGGCGGCTCACGTCCGGCCCCTGCTTGCTCTCGGGCCCGGCCACCTTGTCGATCTCGTCGAGAAAGACGATGCCGGATTGTTCGACGCGGTCGATCGCCGTGCGATGGATCTTCTCGCGGTCGATCAGCTTTTCGGCCTCCTGGGAAAAGAGGACTTTCCTCGCATCCCGCACGGTAAGCTTGCGCGTTTCCCGGCGGCTGGGGAGCATCTTCTCGAACATGCTCTGCATCTCGACGTCCATCTCCATGCCCGCCTGCCCGAGCACGCCGACCACGCTCGCCTTCTCCTCCGTCGCGATCTCGATCATCCGGTCTTCCAGCTCGCCGGCCCGGAGCTGCTCGAGCAATTTGTCGCGCGTCCGCTGCCGGCGGGCTTTGGCCTCGTCGTCGTCCCACCCCGCCCCCGTCTCCCCCCGCGGCAGCAGATAATCGAGCAGCCGCTCCTCCACATGCTGCTCCGCGGGCGCTTTCACGTCCTCGGTCATCTCCGTGCGCACCATCGCGATGGACGAATCGAGCAGATCACGGATCATCGATTCAACGTCGCGCCCGTGATACCCGACTTCGGTGTACTTGGTGGCTTCGACTTTGATGAACGGCGCGCCGGTGAGACCGGCCAGCCGCCGGGCGATTTCGGTCTTACCGACGCCGGTGGGCCCAATCATCAGGATGTTTTTCGGCGAAACATCATGCCGCATCTGCTCGGGAAGCTGCTGCCGTCGCCAGCGATTACGGACCGCGACCGCCACGGCCCGCTTGGCGTCGGCCTGGCCGATGATGTATCTGTCGAGCTCGGAGACGATTTCTTTTGGGGTGAGATTCTTCATGCGAAGGCAATTGTAGGGCGGAATTCGTGACTACGCAGTATTCCGACTTGCGAGATTGATCTTGCCTGATCGGGCTTGTGAATGTTGCAGTGGGGATTACCCGGCCCGCTCCGTCGGCGCGAGGTTTGCTCCGAGTTTCTCGGGCCAGTCTTCGGCAGTGGTGAGACGAACCGGATCCCCGGTAAATGTTGCGTGAAGTAACGGGTCCGAGCCGAGCGGCGGTCGCGCTCCCCGGAGGTTTTCCGGCCAATCTTCATCGCTCAGCGGCGTCACAGGGTCTTCGTTGAATTTGATCCCGGTGAGGTCCGGATGCATTTGCAAACGGTTCTTGGCAGGCGCTGGAGGCTGAAGCTCAGCAATTATCTTACCGCTTTGTGAAATTCGCACCCGACGGCCGGACATGACCGCCTGCAACAAGGCAGGGAATTCGCACTGAGCTTCGCGGCTGTCCACGAGGATGTACTCTCCGGTATCAGTCACAGCGTCTCCACCCGGATATTCGTGTTCGTGTAAATGCAAAGTTCGCCCGCGATCTTCAGCGACGCCTCGGCGATGGCCTTTGCGTCGAGGGTCGAGTGCTGGAGAAGCGCGCGGGCGGCGGACAACGCATACGGCCCGCCGCTGCCGATTCCGATGACGCCGTCGGTGGGCTCGATGACATCACCGGCGCCGCTGACGATCAGGCTGACTTGCTTGTCGACCACCGCCAGCATGGCTTCGAGGCGGCGGAGGACGCGGTCGGTGCGCCATTCCTTGGCCAGCTCGATCACTGCCCGGCGGGTGTTGTCGGGGAACTCGCTGAGCTTTTTCTCGAAGCGCTCGAGCAGCGCGAAGGCGTCCGCCGCGGAGCCGGCGAAGCCGGTGAGGACCTTGCCGCCGCCGACCCGGCGGATTTTTACCGCGTCCTGTTTGGCGACGACGTTGCCGAGCGTCACCTGCCCGTCGCCGCCCAAGGCGACTTGGCCGTCACGCCGGACGCTGAGAATCGTGGTGGACCTTGCCGGGCGCATTGCCATTGAATTCGTTTCCTTTCGCCGCGCATCGTATGTTGTGGTGCAGCCTTTTCAGGCTGCTATTGCAGGCTGAAAGCCTGCACCACAATGGGATTCGCCACGGAACTTTAAGCGCGGCTTGCGAGCCGTTCGCGCAGGCGTTCCAGCCATGCCTTGTCCGGCAAAGCGTACGGCCGGAACTTTTCCATCACGCCCTGCTCTTCACTGTAGGCCAGCGCGCGGTGGAAGCCGAGTTTATTGCCGGCGGGGGAATCGATCAGGTTGCTGGAATCGTTTGCGCTCATTTGGAAGAGAATGCGGTTGTCGAACTCGCGGAGGCTGCCGCGGTCGAGCGTGCGCTCCAGGGTCGCGGGGGTGTCGGCCCATGTGATGAGGTGGATGCCCAGGGCCGGGCCTTCGCGGAGCAGGTCGGCGAACTGCTTGTCTGGCTGCGCGGGTTTGGGCTCGTCGCTTGAGCCGAAGCTGAAGCTCTCCTCCTGCTTGCGCAGGACGCGGTAGCGCTGCAGGCCGTAGAAGATCGCGTAGATCGAAGGCGCGTCCGCTTCGCTGCTCTGTCGGCGTGCCAGTTCCTGGGCCAGGTCGTTGATCGCGTCGCCGGTGGCGCGCCATTCGACCAACTTCACCTCATGCGGCACCGCTTCCTTAAGGCGTGCGAACGCGCCGGCCAGCGGGGAATCCGCGGCCGTGCCGTCGAAGACGTAAAACACCGCCTTGCCCGGCGGCTGCTGGGCGGCGAGGGACGCGATCGCCGCCGCGACGATGGCCAGTCCCGCCTCCTCCTGCTGCCCAACGACCAGCACGTTCGACCCCGCCTGCCGGCGGAAAGTGATCGACGTGGGGTCCTTGATCGCCACAGGATCGCCCAACCAGGCAACCGTGGCCGTTGCGGCAGCCGGGTACGCGGGGGCGTCCAGCAGCGCGGCCAGTCGCGGGTTCTTTGTGATATCCGCGGCGGCGTTGCCCTCAAAGACGATCGGCGGCTCCCACCGATTCCCTTTGGCCGCCGATGCCTTTGCCTGCACGCGGTCGAGATAGATCTCGCGCTTGTCGTCCGGCAACCAGGCCACCTGGA
>JAQGHH010000315.1 GCA_028288945.1 Phycisphaerales bacterium | reverse complement strand
CCTTCGACGAATTCTTCCTGGGCGGCGATGCCCAGGCGGCCGGAGGCGGGTGGGGGGAGGGCGTCGCCGGGGTCGGGGAGCTTGAGGTCCTGGAGCTGTTTTCTCAGGGCGTCGCTGCGGCGGTTGTACTCGCGCATCTGCGCGTCCACGCCGTCGCCCGCCGCGTCGGCGGGGGGGAGGACTTCGCGGAGGTTTTTGAGCAGGCCTTTGACCTGGTCCTGCTGATCGTCGGCGAGCTTTGCGCCTTTCATTTGCTCGAGGAGCTGGTCTTCGAGGCGATTGAGGTCATCGCCGCCGGGGCCGACGCGACGCGGCAGCACAAGCTGCTGGGGTTGCTGAGCCATCCGCGGCTGAAACCCGCCCAGCGGGCCGAGGTTGCCGTGGATGATGATTCCGCCGGCGTTAATCCCGTCGATTCCTTCAATGCCGTTCCGGGTGAACTGCTGGTAGAGGGCGTAAGCCGCGGGGTTTTCTTTTTTCAGTTGGTCGGGGCTGCCGGCCTTGTACTCGCGCGTCGTGGGCCTTCCGCCGAGTTGGCCGGTGACGGTCATGCGCAATCCCGTGCCGTCTTCTTCGATGTGGATCATGCGGCCGGCTTGGTGGACGTCGACGGTCTTCGCGCCGTTAATGACCGAAATGCGGACGGATTGATTCCAGTTTCCCGCCCCGGCCTGCGGCACGACGCCGTCCTGCGGCGGGGCCTCCTGTCGTTGCACGATCTCCAGCGCGCGAGAGCGGATTTCCGGGTCCGCGGATTTTTGAGCTTCCTTCAGCGCCGGGAGGGCGGCCTTTCCCATCCGGCTGAGTTCGTGGCCGGCTTCCTGGCGGACGTGGAAATCATCGTCGCCGAGCTGGCGGATCAGGGTCGCGACATCCGGAGCCGCCGGCTGGGTGGCCGGGCCGGCGGGCCTGGCGGCGGGGGCTTCCTGGGCACGGACATACGCGTTCAAACACGCGGCGGAAAGCAGACAAGCGGCGGCGAGGGGTATTGTCTTCTTCATGACGCGGTTCCTCCGAATAGGCCGGTTTTCAGGAAATGTCATGCGCCGGCGCGGCCGAGGTTGCGGCCACAATGCACGTCAGTTTGCGCCAACAAGTGGGAATCGCAAGCGCCTTTTCCCGAGAAAACGCCGGGACGGCGGGCCCCCATGACGGGTAATGCCGGGGAATTCGGGTGTTATGGGCGAGTGTAATCACCTGCCCGTGGGGCGTCTTATTTTTCCGCCAGCGCCAGCAGACTCCGCTGGCGGGCCTGGGTCATGAAGATCTGCTGGCAACCGGGCTGGTTGGGGTCCTCGGGCGTGCGCTGCACGTAGGTGCCATCCGGGCGCATGTCCCAGGCCTGTCGGCGGTCGTTGAGCAGAATCTGGAGGATCTCCCAGACGCGCTCCTTGATCTTGGGCTTTTCCAGAGGCGCGGTGACTTCCACGCGGGCCAGCAGGTTGCGGTACATCCAGTCGCCCGAGCCGATGTAGAAATCCCCCTCGACTTCCTTCTCGGCCCCGTTGCGGAAGTAGAAGACCCGCGAATGTTCGAGGAAGCGGCCGATGATGGAGATCACGCGGATGTTGTCGCTGAGCCCCGGCACGCCCGGGCGCAAAGTGCAGAAGCCGCGGACGATCAGGTCGATCGGCACGCCCGCCTGCGAGGCGCGGTAGAGGGCCTGGCACACTTTCCGTTCCTCAAGGGCGTTCATCTTCGCGACGATGTGCGCGGGCCGGCCGGCATTCTTGTGGGCGATCTCGCGCTCGATCATCTCGATGAACTTCGCCTGCATGTTCACCGGCGCCACCAGCAGTTTGCGGTAGTCGCGCTTGAGGGAGCGGCCGGTGAGGTAATGGAACAGCTCGACCACGTCCGTGGTGATCTGCGGGTCACAGGTGAGAAGGCCCAGGTCGGTGTAGAGGCGGGCGGTGGAGGCGTTGTAGTTGCCGGTGCCGATGTGGGCGTAGGAGCGGATCCCGTCCGTGTCCTGGCGAACGACCAGGCACGCCTTGGCGTGCGCCTTGAGCCCGACGATGCCGTAGACGACGTGGACGCCGGCCTTTTCCAGCGCGTTGGCCATCAGGATGTTCCGCTCTTCGTCGAAGCGTGCCTTAAGCTCGACCAGGCAGACGACCTGTTTGCGCGCCTCGGCGGCGCGAATGAGCGTGGGGATGAACGGGCTGGCCTCACCGGTTCGGTAAAGCGTCATCTTGATCGCCAGCACCTTCGGGTCTGATGCCGCGGTTTCGATGAACCGCTGCACACTGGCGGTGAAGCTCTCGTAGGGCAGGTGGAAGAGCACGTCGCCGTGACGAATGACGTTGAAGATGTCCGCCTCATCGTCCGCCAGCGCGGGGGGCGGAACGGGCGTCCAGGGCTCGTAGCGCAGGGCAGGGAGGTTGAGGTCCATCACGGGGCGCAGGTCGTCATAATCCAACTCGGCGGGAAGCTGGTAGACGTCCTCTGCCGTCAGCTTCAGCTCGCGCATCAGGAAATCGAGCATCCACGTGTTGGCGTTGGGCCCGTATTCCAGTCGCACGACTTTGGCGAAGCGCCGTTGCCGCAACTCTTCTTCCATGAGCTCGAGTAGATCTTCCGCGTCTTCCTCGTCGCGCTCGAGGTCGGCATTGCGGGTGACGCGGAAGGGCATCACGTCCACCACGGCCAGGTCCGGGAAGAGGTCGTCGAGATTTCGCTGGATCATTTCCAGCAGGCTGACGAACCGGAACGGCTTGCCGCCCGTCGCGCCCAGTTGCACCCATTTGGGAAGCACTTCCGGCACCTTCACCCGCGCGAACAAGTTTTCGTGGCGGTCGGGGTGGTGCAGCACGACGCCGAGCGAAGTGCTGAGGTTGCTCATGAACGGGAACGGGATGCCCGGATCGACCGCCAGCGGCGTAAGGATCGGGAAAACATTGGCGCGAAAGTAAAGGTTCGCTTCTTCTCGCTCGACATCCGTGAGCTGATCCCAGTCGAGCAGATGCACGCCATTGGCGGCCAACTGCGGCCGCAGGACGCTCGCGTAGCACTCGGCCTGCTGCATGAGCATTGGAATGACCGCGTGGCGGATGGTCGCCAGCGCCTGCGAGGGGACCAGCGCCTCCGCCGAGCGCGACACGACTCCCGCGACGACCTGCCGCTTGAGCCCGCCGACGCGTTTCATGAAAAATTCGTCGAGGTTCGACGTGAAGATTCCGAGGAATCGTACGCGCTCCAGCAGCGGCGTGCGCTCGTCGAGCGCCTCGTGCAACACGCGGCGATTGAACTCCAGCCAGCTCAGGTCGCGATTGAGGAAACCGGGCTGTGCCGCTTCACTGGGCGCATCGCTCCCGGGGACCATTTCGGTGATGGGTTGTGTGGTCGGACCGTCCACCAAGGTTCCTCTCGATCTGGCGTAACGCGCAATACTCTATGCGCTATCGGGCGGGAACGTATAAGGGTCGAGTATTAAGATCATGTTTAGACGTTAAGACGACGTTCACGGCGGAGTGCCGGCTGAGTTCGCCGAGCCTGAGCTGTCGGCGGTATGGAGCAGTTCGTTGCGCTGCATGATTTCGGTGATCGGCTTGCCGTCAACGTCGCGCGGGTTGGTGGGGATGGCGAGCAGCCAGCAGACGGTCGCGAACGTGTCCTGGGTGTCGATGACGAGCTTGGGATAGGTCGTGAGGTCGAGGTTCTTACGGATGCCCGGCCCGACCGCGATCCACGGAATGTGGCGCGAGCGGGGGTCGTCCGGCCCGTGCAGGCGGCCTGCGCCGCCGTGATCGGCCGTCAGGAGAATGAAAGTCGAGTCCGTCAGTTTCTCATCGTCCAGCGCCTGCAGAACCAGCCCCAACGCCTCATCGGCTTTTTCCACCGTCTTGAGCTGGACGGGCGTCCCCCATCCTTTGGCGTGACCGACGTTGTCCGTGCTCGGGAAATGGACGAACAGCACCTGCGGCTTGTGCTTGTGGATGATATCAACGGCATGCTCGGCGACCTCGGCGTCTTCCGTCTTGGTCTCGTCCGGGATGAACGCCCAATCGAGCGTGTAGGGCTTGGCGAGCACGGCGAACTTGGATTTCCCCGCCGCGATGGCGGTGGTATAGCCCGCGCGTTTGGCCGATTCGAAAAGCGTCGGCACCGCGGGATAAATGGGCACGAGCAACGGCAGATCGCGGTTCCACTCGATGCCGTGGTGATTGACCTCCGCGCCGGTGAGCATGGTCGTATGCGACGGCAGCGTGATGGACGCGGGGGTGGTCCGCGCCCAGAAGCTGAACGAGCCGGACTCGTAAAGCCGGTGCATGTTGGGCGTCTTCGCCCGCAGCAGCACGTCCGGCCGCAAACCGTCCACGCTGATGACCACCGCCCGCTGAATCGCGGGAATCGGCCGGGTGCCGGGCAAGGGGCGTTCGGCCAGCGCGGGTCGTGTCGCCGGCGACGTGACGGAGGTCTCCGCCCGCGCCAAGCCGACTGAACCGATGGCGACGACGATGCCGATATATCGCGCGATCCATTTCATAACGCGGGTCCCGAATGAGAGCTGTTCCGGTCGAATGTGCCGCCCAAGTATACCCCATCTCCCGACCCCAACTCGACGGCAATCCACCGGAGTTTCATTATTCGGACCTACGGATCGAGTCGATGTGGCGTTCGTTAAGATCGTGTGATGCCGCCGGGGGGCCGTTGGCCATTTGCAGATCGCAGATTTCAGATCTGAAATTTGAGACATGAGATGCGAGATCTGAAATTTGAGATGCGAAATGCGAGTTGCGAGATCTGAAATCTGCGATCTCAGATTTGAGATCTTCGATTTCGAACCGGCCTTCCCAATCCCTTACCTTTCCGCACAACCCGATTACAATGCCTGCATGCCCACCCGGCTCATCGAAATCGTCGAAAGCCTCCCGCGCAGCAGGATCGTCCTGGTCGGCGACCTCATGCTCGACCGCTACCTGTACGGCAACGCCGAGCGGCTTTCCCCCGAAGCGCCCGTCCCTGTGCTCCACTATCAGAAGGAAGAGCTCCGGCTCGGCGGCGCGGGCGGGGTCGCCGCCAACCTCGCGGCGCTGGGCGCTGAAGTGGACGTTATCGGTGTCATCGGCAATGACGACAACGGCGTTCTCGTCCGCAAGCACCTGGAGGCCTGCGGCTGTCAGGCCGGCCGGCTGGTCGAAGCCGACGGCAGGCCGACGACTTGCAAAGTCCGCCTCGTCGGCCTGGCGCAGCACCGTCACCCGCAGCAGATGATGCGGCTCGATTTCGAGGAGCACCGGCCGCTCGGCTCGGAGTTGGCCGAAAAGGTTTTGGCACAAGTCGAGAAGGCGCTCGACGGGGCGGCGGTCCTTTGCATCGAGGATTACAACAAGGGCCTCCTCAACGGAGACCTCTGCGCCCGACTCATTGCGCTGGCGCGCCGGAAGGGCGTGCCGGTTCTGGTCGATCCCGCCAATCTCTCCGACTACACCAAATACAAAGGCGCGACTGCCCTGAAGCTCAACCGTATCGAAACTGAGCGGGCGACGGGCCTGCCGGCCCACGAAGAATCCGAATTTTCCGTGGCCGCCGGTTGGCTGGTGAAGAATTTGGGGCTGGAAGCCGCGATCGTCACGCTCGACAAGCACGGCGCGTACCTCGCCACCTCCGACGGCGAGCGGGTATGGCTCAAGACCCGCCAGCGGCAGGTGTACGATGTGACTGGCGCGGGCGACATGGTGCTGGCGATGCTGGCCGTCGCCCGGGCGGCGGGGGCGAATTGGCGCGAATCCGTCGAGCTCGCCAACGTGGCGGGGGGATTGGAAGTCGAGCGTTTCGGGTCGGTGCCCGTGACCCCGCAGGAAATCGTCGCCGAGCTTTTGGGCGAAGCGAAGCTGCGGATGGGCAAGGAGCGGACGCCTTCGCGGCTGGCCGCGGAACTCGCCCATCACCGGTCGGCGGGCAAAAAAATCGTCTTCACCAACGGCTGCTTTGACCTCGTCCACCTGGGCCACGTGCAGTACTTCCGCTTCGCAAAAGCGCAGGGCGACCTGCTGGTGGTGGGCGTCAACACGGATGACAGCATCCGCAGGCTCAAGGGCGAAAAGCGCCCCATCGTTTCGGAGACGGACCGCCTGGCCGTGCTCGAAGAGCTGGCGAGCATCGACTACCTCGTGCTCTTCGGCGAGGACACGCCGCTGAACTTAATCGCCGCCGTGCGCCCGGACGTGCTGGTGAAAGGCGCGGACTACAAGAAGGAACAAGTCGTCGGCTGGGACGTAGTTGAAGCCTACGGCGGCCGCGTCGCCCTCGCCCCCCTGGTGGACGGCCGCAGCACCTCCGCCGTCATCAAGAAAATCGTCGAGGCGTACGGACCGGGTGAGGAGACCGCGACAGTAACGGCGAAGGCTGCAAAGCGGTCTTGAGAGCTTCCAGTTCTTAGAGCTTCCAATTATTGATTCGGGGCATCTTTCCGTGGCATGGGCGCCCCGCCCATGGGCTCGCCGCCACAGTGGCAGAACACGGGCGGGGCGCCCGCGCCACGGCGCCGGTCCCCGAGTTGCCGCACTAATATCTTGATTGTTCCATTTCAAAATGACGCAGCCTTGCGTCCGATATCCCGGACTGCAACGGCCGATAACTTCGAGAAAGCGTCTTCATAGGAACATCCTCCCGACCTTGAAGGTGTGACTATTTCCTCGCTCATGCTCGCTCTCTTGCGGTGGACGATAGCGTTAGCATGAGTTTCGGGGTGCACCTTGTTGACGAGCCGGCGACGCCGGGCGGAAGAATGCCGGGTCGGCGATTCGGGCGGAGGCCGCGCGGGCGGTTCGCGGTCATTGCCACGCTTTGCGGCGTTTGGATCGTCTGTGGTTTGGGGTGGTGCGGCGCGCGCTGTCTTGCCGCAGACCAGAAGGACGATCTGCTGAGCGATGACCCGCCGGCGGCGAAGCCCGTAGCCCCGGCCACCGCGCCGAAGTCCGCGCCGGGGGGTGATGATCTTCTCGACGACGCAGGCCCGAAGGCGCCCCCGCCCAAGTCCTCGCCGGCCCCCCCGCCGGTGCCGCCCGCGGCACCGGCTACGCAGCCCGCCGCCGTTCCCGTCGCGGGGGCCAAGGAAGATCCGCACGCGCTGCTGCTTCGTCAGCAGTACCCCAGCGCCGCGGAATGCGCCAAGTGCCACGGGCGGATTTACGACGAGTGGGCCTCCTCCAGCCACGCGTACGCCTCGATCTCCCCGATGTTTCACAAGTTCGAACAGAAGATCAACGACCTCTCGCAGGGGACGGTCGGCTACTTCTGCATGCGCTGCCACGGGAACGTCGGCACCACTCTCAAGGAGGATCGCTACAAGCCGCTATGGGAGCGCAGCCCTGTTTCCATCGAAGGCGTTACCTGCATCGCCTGCCACCGCGTCAAGACCGATTACAACAAGAGCAACGGCCAGCGCCGCATCGAGCCGGGCGACATTCACGAGCCGGTCTATGGCAACGCGCCCGGCGACGACGTGAAGAAAGTCGTCAGCCGCCCCGACGAGTGGCACGTAAAACCCGCCGCCGACCCCAAAGGGCCGGGCATGGACATCCACCGCGAGGGGATCCATTTCGAGCAACTCTCGCGATCCGATTTTTGCGTCTCGTGTCATCAGGTCGCGGTGTATCCGGGCATCAAGCTGGAGGTGGTCTGGGACCAATACCGCGCCTCGCCCGCCGCGGCCAAGGGCGTCACCTGCCAGCAGTGCCACATGGGCTCGAAACCCGGAATCGACAGCGGTTACCCGCTGTTTCCGGTTGCGGTGGTCAACGGGAAGGCCACGCCCGACAAGCCGCACCATAATCACGCGTTCTTCGGCCCCGGCTATCCGACCGCGCACCCGGGCCTGTTCCCGCAGAACCCCCGCAACGCGGAGTTTTCCGCCGCCACGTGGCTGAAGTTCGACTACCGGTCCGGCTGGGGCACCGACGATTTCGAGCACAAGATCGCGAGCAAACGGCTCAAGGTCGCTTTCCCCAAAGAGTGGGACAACATCGACGACCGCCAGACCGCCCGCGAGATCATCACCGAGAATATCAAGCGGACCGAGGCCAAGCGCGAGCTCCGCCGACAGGTGATGGAGAACGGCAGCCATCTCGACGGCCCCTTCTTTGAAGGCACGCCCGCCGCCGGTCAGGCGTTGAGCTTTCATTACGTCGTGAAGAACACGAACCCGGGACACAACCTGCCGTCCGGATCATTGGGCGCGCAGCCCGAGATTTGGCTGGACGTGGCGCTTGTGGCTCCCGACGGGAAGAGGGTCTGGGAATCGGGCTACGTGGACAGCAACGGCGACATGGCCGACATCCATTCCGAAGACGTCGGCAAGGGGAAGATCAAGTTCGACGACCAGCTATTCAATTTGCAGACCAAGTTCCTCACCACCAACGTCAAGGGCACGGATCGCGAGATGTTCCTCCCGATCAACGTGGACATTGACCAGTTGCCGTTCATCCGGCCGGCGGGGCTGCCGATCTCGGTGCTCAACCACCCGCCGTTCATTCGGATGGAGGCCAAGAGCATTCCCCCACTGGGCAGCCGCAACGCGGCCTACCACGTGTCGGCGAGCGCCCTGTCGAAGCGGGGCACGTACAAGTTGGCCGTGCGGATGCGCAGCCGGGCCGAGCCCATCTATTTCATGCGGTTCTGCAACGCCACGCGTGACATGGAGCAGTCAATGAACGAGTGGATGATCGACATCCATCCTTACACGGTGCAGTTCGACGTGAAGTGACGCGCGGGCATTCGCGCTCGATTCGATGAACGGGACGGGGAAGGACATGGCAGCAACATCGGGCATGCATTCATTCGCCAGCCGGGGAGCACGGCGCTTGAGCCGCGCGCTCGCGGCCGTCGCGGCGACCGCTATGGCGGCGGGGGCAATCACGCCGTTGCGTGCAGAATCCTTCGACTTGCACCTCGACGGCGCCGCGTCCACGCAGCCCGACACCCGGCCGGACGGGCCGCAGATGTCCCCCGGCCTGAGCCTCGCGCCCTACGACCGCAACGTCTTTGCCCCCGACCCCGGCTACGCGGACAAGCCCTATTCCGCCGACGACCAGTACGCCATCTACGGCGCCAAGCATCCCAACCCCACGCAGCGCCCGCTTTTGGAAATCGGCGAAGAGCTTTACGGCTTCGGCCCGGTGAACCCGCCGAACTTCCTGCTGCTGGGCACCAAGAACCCGGGCAACCAGCATCTCTGGATCTACGGCGACTGGCGCAATGGCGTCGGTTACAACGACAACGGCGTCAATCACAAGGAGCTGGGCGTATTCGCCAGCCGCCTCAACCTCGACATCGATTACCAGTTCACCTCCACCGAGCGCATCCACGCCTTCATGCGTCCGATCGACAAGAACGCGCAGATCACCCGCTACGTCTTCGCCGGCCAGAACGACGGCTTTCACGGCGAACTCGATGGCAATCTCGATGCCCTCTTCTTCGAGGGCGACCTCGGCTCGTTATATCAGGGACTCGCCAACCGCCCGAGCCATTTTGATCTGCCGGTGTCGGCGGGCCGCATGCCGCTGCTCTTTCAGAACGGGATCTGGGTGCTCGACGCCATCGACGGCTTCGCCTTCACCATTCCCGCCCGCAACGTCCCCGCGCTGGACATCAGCAACATGGACGTCACCTTCTTCGCCGGCTTCAACCATGTGGACACGAATGCGGTGCTCGAGCGGTCGGGCAAGAAGTTCGTGAATGATCGCGACCATGCACGCGTCTTCGGCATGAACAGCTTCATCGAAACGATGGGAGGCTATTGGGAAGCCGGCTACGGGTACACGCAAGACCTCACCGGCCAGGGCTTCGACTATCACAATGCCACCGCGGCGTTCACCCGCCGCTACGGTAACTTCGTCTCCAACAGCGTCCGCGGGATCTGGAATTTCGGCCAGAACCCCGATCACCATCAGAGGCAAACCGCCG
Source organism: Phycisphaerales bacterium (assembly GCA_028288945.1). Lineage (GTDB taxonomy): Bacteria > Planctomycetota > Phycisphaerae > Tepidisphaerales > Tepidisphaeraceae > RYN-428. The sequence continues at coordinate 7,333 of JAQGHH010000315.1, read as the reverse complement.
ACGGGTTCCTGCTGCTGGTGGAGAATTCGTTCATGACCGGCCAGTCGCAGCAGACGGTTGTGCCCTACCTCAACGGTTTTGCCGGGTTCGATCGCCCCCAACCGCTGCTGCGCGATCCGGGAGCGGGGGGTGTGCTGGTCAATACCGGAATCAACTTCGAGACCGACGCCCTGACCGGCTTCCCGACGCTGGACGCCACCGCCGCCAATACCTACGGCGGCGCTCTCGGCTGTGAATTCCTCTTTGGCCTTGATCGCCAGTTGGTCCTTGAAGCGTCAACGGTCCAGGCCTACGGCCGGCGCTCCGACCGCAACGCGCCGGGCAACGAATACGCGCTGGGCCTGCGTTACCAGCAGCCGCTGAGCAATGCGGTGATTTTCCGCCTGAATGCGATCTACGGGTTCATCGACAACGCCCGGGATGTGGCCGGCGTTAGCGCGGAGATCCGCTGGAAGTTCTAACGGACCGCCCCACGGTGGCCGAAGATGACGAATAACTGACACGGTCGCGCCACCGACGGTTATCAGACCGATGGGGCGGGCATCGTGTGCCTGCATCGCCGATCGTGGGGCCGAAAGGGAGAGCGCTGTGCACCTTGGTGCGAATCTCATTCAGTGGCTGGGCGTCGGAATCGTGGCGCTGATGGGGCTGCAGGCCGTGGCCCTGTTCGTTTCCACCGCGCCGCGCCTTGCATCGCAGCGCCGGCAGCAGAGGATCGCCGAGGAGATCCTGGAGGAGCAGTTGCGCACCGCCCGCGCCCGCCGGGTGATCCGCGAGGGGACTTCCCAGTCGTGGAACGGCTGGCGCAAGTTCCGCGTCGAGCGCAAAGTGCTGGAATGTTCCGACGTCGTTTCCATCTATCTCACCCCGCACGACCGCAAGCGGCTGCCGGCATTTGAGCCGGGCCAGTTTCTCACGTTCCAACTGCGTATCCCCGGCATCGCCCAGCCGGTGGTGCGCTGCTATTCCCTTTCGGACGCCCCGGCCGAGGATTGCTATCGCATTTCGGTGAAGCGCGTGCCGGCGGCCAAGGCCGATCTCAAGCCCGGGGTCGTCTCGAATTATTTCCACGACCAGTTGCAGGAGGGCGACATCGTCGACGTGAAAGCGCCGGCCGGCGCATTTTACCTCGATCTCGCCAACCGCACGCCGATCGTTCTTATCGCGGGCGGCATCGGCATTACGCCCGTGCTTTCCATGGTGAACGCCCTGGCGCGCGACGGGCCCATCCCACGGGAAACATGGTTCTTTCTGGGCGCGCGCAGCGGCGAAGAAAACTTCGCGCGCGAGCACCTGCGCAAGCTGGCGGCCCGGCATGAGAACCTCAAGGTCCATTTTTGTTACAGCGCTCCGAGCGCCCAGGAGAAGCAGGGCGTCGATTTCGACCACGCCTGCCGGGTCAGCACCGAGCTGTTTAAGAAACTGCTCCCGAGCAACAACTACGAATACTACCTCTGCGGCCCGCCGGCTTTCATGGAGTCGTTGACGAGCGGCCTACGGGAATGGGGAGTGCCGGATAGTTGTGTCCACTTCGAGGCATTCGGCCCTGCGAGCGTCCCGGCAAAGCCCGCCGCGGCGGGGGCGCCCGCGCCCGGTGCCGGCCAGCCGGCCGAGGCAGCGACATCCCACCGCGTCACCTTCGCCCGCAGCGGCAAAGAGCTGCGGTGGGGGGGTGGGGTCGGCAACCTTCTGGAGCTTGCGGAAAAGAACGGCGTCAATCTTCCGTCGGGCTGTCGGAGCGGAAACTGCGGCACGTGCCTGACCGCCGTGAGGTCCGGGAAAGTGGAATACAACAAGCCCCCGTCATGCCAGCCCGAGGCCGGGTCATGCCTGACGTGCATCGGCGTCCCCGCCGGGGAATTGGTGCTGGACGCCTGAGTCGGTGGCCGATCGGTAGTTTCAAGGAGTATGAGATGAATACCGGGAGTGACCAGAGTAACCAGCGCACGGGAGCGCGTTCCACGATTGCCGGAATCGCCGCGCTCGCGATGCTGTTCGTGTTCGCGCCCGCGCTCCGCGCCGCGCCCGAGGCCGTCTCGCCCGGCACCGGCCTGCACATGGACCCGGCAAAGGTGGTGGGTTCGGGCAAATGCGCCGAGTGCCACAAGGCCGAGGACAACGCCTGGCAGCACACCCACCATTTTGCGACGTTCACAGCCTTGCCCAAGGAGAAGCGCGCGAAGGAGATCGCCGACGCGATGGGCCTGGAGGGCGGCATCCGCCGCAACGGCACGTGTCTTAATTGTCACTTCACCGTTCAGAATAAAGAGGGCGCTGCCACTCCGGTCGCCGGCGTCTCCTGCGAATCCTGCCATGGTGCGGCCAAGGACTGGCTGACCCTTCACAACGATTACGGCCAGGGCAAGACGCGCGAGACCGAATCCGCCGACCATAAGAAGAAGCGCCACGACGACGCCGACGCCACGGGCATGATCCGCAAGGACCGCGTCAGTCTCATCGCCGCCAACTGCTACAGTTGCCACACCGTCCCCAACCAGGACCTCGTGAACAAGGGCGGGCACAAGGCCGGCAGCGATTTGGAGCTGGTGGCATGGTCGCAGGGCGAAGTGCGGCACAACTACCTGGTGAACCAGGCAAAGAACGCCGTGGAGACGCCGCAGCGTAAACGCGTGCTCTACGTCGTCGGACAGGCCACCGACCTCGAATTCAGCCTCCGGGGCGCGCAGAAGATCACGGAGAAAGGCGCCTACCGCGACGCGATGCTCGCGCGGGTTCGCAACGCAACGACGAAGCTCGATGAAGTGCTGAAGAAGGTGAAGATCGCCGAGTACGACCAGGTGCTCGCCGGCATCCCCCGCGCCGAGAACGGCCAGTTGAAGCTGAGCAAGGACCTGCTCGCCGCGCTCCCGGACAAGCTCGCCGCCGCCAGCCAGGCTTTCGTCGCCAGCAATGACGGCGCGGCATTGGATGGGGTGGACGAGTTACTCCCGAAAGATGCAAAGGGAAGCGCCCAGCCGTAGCACCGCGCGAATGCGCCCAATCTCAGTTGCGGAAAGAAGCCTTCATCAGCAATGTCTGACACCTCCACTATCCTCGACCGCCCCAAGCGATGGGACCAGCCCTTCGGCGGGGATATGGACGACGCGACGGTGGACCGGCTGCTGCTAGGCAGTCCGTTTCGGGAGATGGACCCGGCCGAGTTCCCCGCCCATCTTTCCCTGCGCGAGATCCTGAAGAACGACACCCGCGTCGTCCGCTACGAAGACAACGACATAGTTGTCCGCAAGGGCGACTACGGAAATTCCGCCTTCCTCGTGCTCTCGGGCAAGGTCGAGGTGTTTCTCTTCGACGTCCCCTCCAGTGCCCTGGGCCGCCGCGAGCGGCGTCGCAAGGGGCTCCTTCGGTCCATCGCACGACTCTGGACCAACCCCAGCCTGCCCGAGGTGCGCGACCGCGATCGTGTCCGCGCCACCGCGGAACTGGCGGACGCCGACGAAAACGTACACATGAAGATCCTCGTGCAGGACCTTCCGATCGCCATGGACCGCCAGCGAACCGCCCAGTTGTCCGAGGGGCAGTTGTTCGGCGAGCTGGCGGCGCTGGGCCGCATCCCGCGCGGGGCTACCATCCGTGCCGTCGGCGGCGCGGAATTGCTGGAGATCCGCTGGCAGGGCCTGCGCGAGCTGCGCGCCCGCTCCGCCGCACTGCGCAAAACCGTGGACGAGCAGTACCGCAAGAACGCCCTGGGAATCCTTCTCCGCGATCACCCGCTCTTCAAACACCTCACGTTTGCCGAATTGGAGGAAGTGGCGCGCGAGGCGGTCTTCGAGACCTACGGCAACTTCGAGTGGTACGGCAGCTATAAGCAGCTCCTCGACGCCGAGCCGGCACAGCGCCTCGCCGCCGAGCCCGTGATCGCGCGAGAGGGGGATCACCCCGACGGCTTGATTCTGATCCGCGCCGCGTTCGCGCGTGTCAGCGCCGTCTTCGGCAACGGCAGCCGCACGATCAGCTACCTGGGCGTGAACCAGATGTACGGCCTGGAAGAGCTCGTCCATAACCAGACCGCCGACACGCCCGCGCCCTTGCAGACCACCCTCCGCGCGGTCGGGTACGTGGACATCCTCCGCATCCCCACCTCCGTCGTCGAAAAATTCGTGCTCTCCCGGCTCCCGCGCGAGCAAGTGTTGAAATTCGTCTCCTACCCCCGTCAGCTTCGTACGGAAGTCGAGGCCGGCCGGGCCGAGCCCGCCCCCGTGGCCACTTCGCCGGCGCGCGCGCGCGAGGCGGGAGGTCCCGGGCCGTCCGCCACCCTCGATCCCGGCACGCTCGAATTCCTCGTGGACAACCGCTTCATCAATGGCGTGGCGGCGATGCTTATCGACACCGACCGCTGCACACGCTGCGACGACTGCGTCCGCGCCTGCGCCACCGCCCACGACAACAACCCGCGGTTCATCCGCCACGGGCCGATATACGGCCACCACATGGTGACCAACGCCTGCATGCACTGCGCCGACCCGGTCTGCATGATCGGCTGCCCCACCGGCGCCATTCATCGCAGCGCCCAGGGCCCCGTGGTCATCGACGACCAGACCTGCATCGGCTGCCAGACGTGCGCCAACAGTTGCCCCTACGGCAACATCCGCATGGTCGAAGTCCGCGACGAGCAAGGCGAATTTATCGTGGACAAGCGCCAACTGCCGATCCTAAAGGCGACCAAGTGCGACCTGTGCGTCGACGAATCGGGCGGCCCCTCATGCGTCCGCGCCTGTCCGCATGACGCGTTGCAGCGGGTCGACATGAAGGACACCGACACCCTGGCCCAATGGCTCAAGCGATGAAATCGTCCACCGCCGTGGCGACACACGTCGCGGAGAATACCATTGGCTTTTTCGCCCGCCGGCGTTTGCGGATGGCGACCGTCACGGTCCTGTCCGCGCTCGCGCTCTGTTGGTGGCTCCGCGCCCGCCATTTCGCGCTGCGGCCGGATGTCGTCGATTCCGGCGTGGTGCTGGCCGTGCTCGTGCTGCTGCTGGCCGCGTACAACCTCCGCAAAAAGCTGACGTTCCTTCCGCTGGGCCGCTCGTCCACCTGGCTCCAGGCGCACATTTACATGGCGCTGCTCAGCGTTGTCGCGTTTGCGGCCCACACGCACGGCCGCTTGCCGCGCGGGCCGATCGAGATATTCCTGGCCTGCCTTTACCTGGGCGTCGCGGGAAGCGGCATCGTCGGGTTGGTGATCACGCGCGTTTTTCCCGCGTGCCTCTCGACGCGCGGCGAAGAGGTCATCTTCGAGCGAATCCCGCAGTTCCGCCGGAAGCTGCGGATGCTGGCTGAGATTGCCGTGTTGCGGTCGGTGACGGAGGCCGACAAGACGACGTTGTCGGACTTCTATACCCGCCGTCTGTCCCGCTTCTTTTCCGGGCCGCGGAACTTCTGGCTACACCTGTTCCAGTCGCAGCGCGCCCGCCGTCGATTGCTGGCGGAACTGGCGGATCTCGACCGGTATCTCAACGCCGCCGAGGGACAGATCGCCGCGGAACTGCGCGACCTCGTTGAAACCAAGGACGACCTTGATTACCAGTACGCGCTCCAGGCAACGCTCAAGGGGTGGCTCTTCGTTCACCTCCCGCTCACTTATGGTCTGCTGCTCGTCGCGGCAGTCCATGTTGTCCTCGTCCACGCCTTCCGCGGGGGGGCGTTATGAAGGTCCGCTTGCAGCAATTCGGCGTCGAGCAGAGCGCCTACGAGCGGCCCAATCAGAAATGGGTGTGCGGCCGGGCCGCCGCCGGTGCGCCCTGCCACCACGGCCCTGACGTCAGCGGCCGATGCCACGGCGGCTGCGAATGCCGGCCGATGCAGAGCGGTTCGCGCTGGACCTGCACGCGCTCGGCCGCGGCAGGGGGGCCGTGCGACAGCGGCCCGCTTCCCGACGGATCCTGCTGCCGGCCCGTGCGAACCTGCCGCCCCGTTCGAAGCCTTCGCGCCCGGCGTGCGGCGGTCGTCGCGTGGACCTGCGCCCTCACGCTCGGCCTGCTTCTCGCGGGCCTGGGCCGCAACTGGCAGCGTTTCGCCTCTCCCGGCCCGTTGAGCTTTGCCCACGGGCCCATCCTCGCGGCGCGAGATGGCGGTCATGCACCGCCTGGCGCGGTCCGGCGTCCGGTTGCGGGTAACCAGGGGTGCGGCGCGTGCCACGTCGCCGGCCAAACCGGCCCGACCGGCTGGGCCGCCGCCGCCACGACTTCCCACCCGCATCATGAGAGCGGCCTGTGCCTCGACTGCCATCGCGCCGACCCGGCGTTTCATGACCGCGCCAGCGCCATGCAGCCGCACGGTCTCCAGCGCGGTGCGCTCCTGCCCGTCACCGCGCACCTCAGCACCGCTTCGGGAAACGCCGATTTTTCGCTGCTCCCCGGCGCCTTGTCGCCGCCCGCGGGCCAGAACGGGGCCATCGACTGCGCTACCTGTCACCACGAGCACCGCGGCTCGGCCGTCCGGCTGTCTTCCATGGACAACACTTCGTGCCAGGCGTGTCACGTCGCGAAGTTCGGCAGCTTTAAGGACGACCATCCTCCCTTCCGCACCTACCCGAGCGCCGGCCCGCGCGCGGTCGCCTTCGACCACGCCCGGCACCGCGACCAGCACTTTCCGAAAACCGAATCCTTCCAGTGCGGCTCCTGCCACACGCCCTCGCCTGACAACAGTGCGCTGCAACCGCCCAGGTTTGATGCCGCGTGCGCCCGGTGCCATTCCGAGCATTTCAACGGTAAGTCCGAGCCCAGCCGATCCGGCATCGTCCTCTTCCAACTTCCCGCGCTCGATCTGAAGTCACTTGAAGAACTGAAAGTCGAAATCGGCCAGTGGCCCCGCTATGACGGCGATCCGCCCGTGCGCCTTTCGCCCTTTCTTCGCATGCTTTTGTCTGCCGGCCGGCCGGCGTATCTCGATCGGCTTCCGCCCGATCTGGGGCAACTCCATGACGCATCGGATGAGCAGATCCGCGCCGTGCAGGAGTTGGCCTGGGCGATCAAAGGACTGATCAACGAGGCCGCCCCGGCGAACAATGCGAACGGCCTGCCGGCTATCCGGACTAGAATGGAAAGCGTGCTGGGCGCCGCCCCAGACGCCGAGCAATTCAACGACCTTACCGCCGGCCTCACTTCCGATGACATGCGAGAGGCCGCCCGCCGATGGTTCCCGCAGTTGGCTCAGGAAGTGGCCGCCGGACATAAAGCGTGGGATGCCTCGACCCGCGCGCCTCGCAAGCCGCCGGGTGCCCCCGCGACGATGCCCGCCGCACCACCGTCCGATGACCTCTTCAACGACGACAAACCCGCGGCCAAGTCCGCCGGCCCCTCATCGCCAACCA
>JAQGHH010000028.1 GCA_028288945.1 Phycisphaerales bacterium | reverse complement strand
GGCAACATCTCCGGCTGCCGACATTTCGAAGAACTGCCCAAGGAAGCGCAGCAATACGTGAAGGCGCTGGAAAAGCTGGTGGGCGCGCCGATCAGGATCGTCAGCGTCGGCGCCGATCGGAACGCGACGCTGCTGCGGTGAGAATTTCGATATTCACCGCCGAGGCGCAGGGGTCGCGGAGAAATGCAAATGCGTTGTTGCCACAGTCGTGGACCGATGGATACGGATGAAAGACAAAACGCAAAAACGTGAAACGTAATGCGGAGACTTGCATTGTCCGAGGTCACTACGTTTTTGGTCCCTCTTATCTGTGCCCATCGGCATTCCATCTGTGGCAATACTCCCCCCGTCTTCTCGGCATTTTCTGCGTCTCGGCGGTGAATCTTCCGCCCCAATCTTTAAAACCGAACGCTAAGCCCGACGAACGGGTTGAAATCCGCCGCCCGGCGGGTGACGCCGAGGTTCACGCCGCAGTCGAGTTGGACGTCGGGCGTGATCGCAATGAGCAGTCCCGTGTCAATCGTCTCGAATGGGCCGACGTGGCGCTGGCCGCTGACCGACGAGAAAAACTCGACGTAGCCGTTGAGCTTGTTCGGGATGATATCCCGGTGCAGCACGATGGTGTTGACCCAATCGGCGTGATACCCGCCCCTGTCCCAGTTATGGAAGACGTCCACTTCCGTCTGCATCCCCAGCTCAAAGGAGGCAGGAAGCTTGATGTTCAGCGGGAAGACGATCCCCCCTTCGACGTAGTGATTCCCCAGGCGGTCCTGATTCGTCGGGATCTTGATAAACGGGAGCAATCCGAAAGCTACATTGCCCGAATCGTTGCCGATGAGGTTGAGCTTCAACCGGAGGAGGGTATCGCCGAGGCCTTCGCGTTGGTTGGCAGTGCGGGCCAAGAAATTTTCATCGCGTTCCCAGATGAAAGGGACGGCGATGACGTCGAGTTCAAGGTCGCTCAGCAGACCGACGCGGAAGTTGGTCGGGGCGATGAGCAGTTGCTGGATGCGGCCGTGCCGGCCATCGGGGAGGCTGCGGTCGTAGGCGTAGTTGACGAGGTCGAGCTCGATTTGCAGATGGCCGGCGTCCACGGTGAAGGGCCCTTCGGTCAGATCGGGCCGGTCGGTCTGCATCTCGCGTAATAGGGAATGGGGCGTGGGATGGAAGAGGGTGTATTCGCGCTTGTCCGGGGGGTTGGCGGGCTCGGGGTCGTCGGCCTGCCGGGATGCCGGGGATTCGTCCAGCGACAACGCGAAGTCGCCCGCGCGAAGGGGCGCGTGGCACGCAAAGATGCCGATGGTTGCCAATGCCGCGATTCTAATTCTCTTTCTGACCGTGAGCGGACCGAGCGCCATTACAAATCCTTCCAAATGCCCCGATCGCAATGGATACCCTGCGAGGCTGATCGCAGTCAAACCTCGGCACCTCATTGCGGCTCGCGCGAATTCGACTACCTTACCGCCGCATGATTCGGGTGCTTCATTTGCTCGGGCGCGATGCCGATTTCCAATCGCGGCGCGGGTCGGCGGCGCTCGCCCGCGGCGCGGGGGCGGAGTTCTCCGTCCGCACCCGCACGCTGGGCCCGGGCGGAGACGACCGCACCCCCCTTTCGGCCTTCATGAGCCTCCGGCGCGGCGCGGTGGGCGAGTTCGATCTCGTTCATACATGGGACGCGGCGTCGCTGACGGCGGCGGCGCTCGCGGGACGCGCGCGGATCGTCCATACCCCCCGCCGCTTTCCGACCAGCCGATCGATAGGATGGCTGCGGGCCGTGATGGGGTATCGCGACGTGCAGATGATCTGCCCGTCGGCGACCCAACGCCGCGTGTATGTCGAGGGCGGGGTTCCCATTGAACGCTGCCATCTCATCCGCCCCGGCGTGGATTTTTCGCTCGTCAAGCGCCGTCGCGATTTAGCCCTGCGCAAGGCGCTGGGTTTCGAAGACAGCGACGTGGTGCTCCTTGTGCCGGGGGAATCGACCCGTGCGGCGAACCACCGGCTGGCCGTCTGGGCGACGGCGATTCTGCACGTGCTCGATGAGCGTTTTCGCATTCTGCTTTGGGGGCGTGGCGACCAGGCACATGGTGTGGCGCGACTGGCGGAGAAGCAGGGCCAGGACGGGTTGCTGACGTTGGCCGAGCAAAAGCTCGGGCGGGCGATGGAGTTTGAAGAACTGCTGCCCGCCGCCGACATGGTGCTGGTCACCGCCGGCGGCCCGGTCTCGACATTGCCGATCGCGCTGTGCATGGCGTCGGGTTTGCCGATCGTCTCGACCGTGACGTACACGGTCGCCGAGCTGCTGGAAGACCGGCACACCGCCGTCATGACCCCCCGCCCCACGCCGCGAATGCTGGCGCAGCGCGTGCTGGAACTGCGGCAGGATTCGAGCCTGCAATGGTCGATCGCGGACATGGCGCGGACGGAGGCGTACGAGTTTTTCTCGCTGACGCGGTTCGTCGAGCAGTACCGCGCGGTGTATCGGCAAGTCGCGTCGGGACAGAAAGTGGAAGTCATCGAGCCCGCGGCGGGCGCGGGACTTCGGTTTCATGGCCGGGGGTAAATAACGAGAAGCTCTGCGTCCTATAATGAGTCTGCGTCGAATGGATGTGATGGCAACTCCTGTTGCGGTCGTATCGGAAAGACGACAGAATATGAGAATGGCAGCGGGTAAAACCAGCAAAGGCAATCGACCGTCGGCGGCAGGAACCCGTCTCATCCTTCAGGGTTCGCATGCCGACTTGGTGAAGGTCGCGGAGTTGCTTGAAGACGGTTTGATCGAAGGCAAGCTGTCCGCCGTCATGGTCGTTGGCGGCAAGAAGGTCGCAGTAAAGCATATCAAGCGGCGGCGGGGAACCCTCGCGAACCGACGGTCGAAGAGGGAGGCATTGCTCCACAGCGTCCAAGCCGAGTCGGCCGCCAAAGCAGCACCGACGGTGCCCGCGGCACCCGATGAATTGGTCGCGGCCCGCCGAAAGTACGCGTCGGAAACCCGCGCCGCCCGGGAGCGAATCGTGCGGGATCTGACGCCCGAGCGCCTGGCCGAATATCGTAAGCGCAATCCCGTGTCTCCGGAGTATTGGGAACGCGAGGAACGGTCGACTGTGGGGTAGGGATCGTGTACTATCGCGCCGACGCATCCCTCTGGTTCCGGGTTCCATTGTTCGTGTTCGAAACCCGCTGAGTTCGGCGGGCAAGCCAACCGGGCCTCACTGGTTTGTAATACTTGACCCGCCCGGAGCGCTCGGGGCACGCGCCGGAGCCTTAACGGGTATCGGGTGTACATCAACCTTCCGTGACGATTGGTTTGACCCTCGCCGACATCTGCGGCTCCCTCACACTGCGAAGCCAAACGGGCACGCGATGACCGGCTTTACCGTGCCCACGCTCGCATGTGCTGATTGGACGTATTCGATTCCGATTCGCGTTGACGGCTTCCAATACGATCTGGAAGTCGATGTCGATGATGACGACGCCCGTGTGTTGCCCGTGGAGGACTTGGCCAAGCTCAAAACACTGGTCGATTCCTGGGAGAAAGACAGCAGCAAGGCCCGCAATAAGCGTGGCCGCGGAAGCTGAGCCACTGGGCAAAGCGGTGACGACAACTCCCCAGAACATTTCCGAGACCCTCTCGGGACTTTCCTACTACTCCCGGTATCCCACGATCTCCCCAACCCGGCGAAATCCGATTTGTGCATAGAGCGCGACGGCCGCGGCATTTTCCGGGTCGACGCTGAGCAACACGTGCTTGAAGAGTGAGCGGGCGCAGATCTCTAAAGCACGGCTCATCAGCGTGCGGCCGATGCCCTGGCGGCGGGCGGGTTCTGTTACGAAGAGGTCGTCGATCCGGCCGATGTCGCCGGCGGAGAGGACGCCGATCGCGCCTACCGGTTGTCCGTCGCGCAGTGCGAGCAGCGCGTCCCAGTGGGGGTCATCAAGGTGCATCAGCCGGGCCTCGGCGACCTGCGGCTCATTCCATTGCATTGCGGCTTCCTCGGCCAAGGTGCGGGAGTGACGGAAGCTGGCGCGGGCGGGGATGATCGTCAGGCCGGCAGTCTCCTCGATCGGCGCGGGACGGCCGTCGAGGTGCAGGATGTCGGCGGCTCGAGGCTTGAAACCGGCGGCGCGGAGATGCTCCGCCAGCGGGCCGGTCGCCGTTGCGGGGGCGGCGGGGTTGATGACCCATTGCCGGCAACGTGTGCCCTGTTCGCGATAGTGATCTTCCACTTCGCGCATCGCTTCTTCGGGCGACATTCCTTCCGGCAACGCGGCATCGAGAATGCGGTTGGCGTTGTGGACGCTGGGAAGCTGCGGATTGGTGAACGCCGTTCCCACGGCGAGCGAAGTTTCTTCGCCGAGATGGCGTGCCCAGTGGAGCTCGGTGCGATGGAAAAGTCGCACGAGGTCTTCGCC
>JAQGHH010000307.1 GCA_028288945.1 Phycisphaerales bacterium | reverse complement strand
CGCTGGTCATCGCCTGCTCGGGCGACATGTACTCGGGCGTGCCGATCATGGCGCCGGCGTGGGTGAACAGCGTCCGAGCCGTGAGCTCGCGGCCGGTCGCCTTGGCGATCCCGAAATCGATCACCTTGGGGACCGGCTTCCCATCGACCATCGTCACCAGAATGTTGGTGGGCTTGAGGTCGCGGTGGATGACGCCCTTCTGGTGCGCATGCTGGACCGCCTGGCAGACAGGGATGATCAGCTCCAGGCGCTCGTCCGTGCTCAACTTATTGTTATCGCAATAGTCGGTCAGCGGCACGCCCGGCACGTGCTCCATGGCGAAGTACGGCCTGCCCTGCCCGGTCATTCCCGCTTCGAAGACCTTCGCGACGTTCGGGTGGGAGAGCATCGCGAGGGCCTGCCGCTCGGCCTCGAAGCGGGCGACGACTTCCTTGGTGTCCATCCCGAGCTTGATGACCTTGAGCGCGACGATCCGCCGAACAGGCTCGCGCTGCTCGGCCTTGTAGACGACGCCCATCCCCCCTTCCCCGATGACTTCAAGGACGCGGAACGCGCCGATGAATTCAGGGACCGGATGTTCCGGCCGGCGGGAAACGGGGGGCGCCTCAGCCGTCTCATCGACGCCGCGCGTCTGAAGGTCGGGTTGGTGCGCCGATTCGGACATGGCAAAGCTCTGCAAGGAATCTAGCCGGGGGTGACATGGGTGTCCAGAAAGGAGACTTGCGGGCGTGTTACTTCGCATCAGGGAACAATCCCGCCCCTGACGCGTCATAGATGTGGAATGCCCGTCCGGGCATGAACCTTCAGCTTTGGAGGCGTTATGAAACGAGGACTCGGCCTATTCGGATTCGCGGCCCTGGCCGCCGTTGGCGCGCTGGCCCTGGCGGCGATGCAACTGCCCGCAAAGCAATTGACGCGGACCGCGGAGGCGCAGGAGGGCACGTCGCTCAGAGACCTTGCCGGTCGGGCGACGGGAAGTGACTCGAGCGCGGCGGACGAGGCGGTCGCGGGACTGCGTGCGGCGGGGCCGGCGGGATTGGCCGCGTTGATGGACGCGAACGCCGAGGCGATTCGCTATCACCGCGACGGGGGCGTTAGCAAAGCCGCGGCGAACGATTCGTGGGCGCGCGTCTGCAAGGCGATCGATCGCGTCGCGGCCCAGAAGGACGCGTGGGCTTCGGGCCTTTACTGGTACACCGACCTGGAAGCTGCGAAAAGCGTGGCCAAACAATCCGGCAAGCCGATCCTTTCCCTGCGCCTGCTGGGGACGCTCGACACCGAATATAGCTGCGCCAACAGCCGCTTCTTCCGAACGGTGCTCTACGCCAACGCCGAGGTCTCGCAGACTCTGTCCGACCGCTTCGTGCTCCACTGGCAGTCGGTCCGCCCGGTGCCGAAGGTCACGATCGACTTCGGCGACGGGCGCGTGGTCGAGCGCACGATCACCGGCAACAGCATCCACTACGTCCTGTCGGCCGACGGAACGGTGATCGACGGCATTCCCGGCCTCTACGGCCCCAAAGATTTTCTGCGCCTGCTGAACACGGCGGCCAAGGCAAATGCCGCGTTTCGATCGGACGTGCGGGGCGCGGGAATGCTGCGGCACTGGCACACGGCGCAAGCCGGGCGGATCGCCAGGGATTGGCAGAACGATCTCCAGTCGATCGGCGCGATCGCGCCGCCCGCAGAGGCAAAGGGGAAATCCGGCGGACACCCGACCGCCGTCCGCGCCGCCGGGCGCGCCGTCGGCAAGAGCGCGGGGGAGATGCGACTGGTCGTCGCGATCGCGCCGGACGTGAAAGCGATGGAAGCCGCCAGCACGCAGGAAGTATGGGTAAAGGTGGCCGCGATGCACGCGGACGCTGCGCGTCTGGACGCAACCAGCCGCGCGGTGATCGCCTCCAAGAACCCCGCCGCGTTGGAATCGGAGGGGCTGGTCACTCCCGGCTCATCGACAGAAGGCGCGCTTACGAGGATCGTGCAGAATTTCGAGCGGGCGATTTCGGAAGACTCGGTACGCAACGAATTCACCTTCCACCGGCAGATTCACCTCTGGCTGGCATCAGGCAAACTCCCCGACGGCAAGGCCGCTTCAGACCTGGCCGCGCTGAATGAGCGCGTCTACGCGGACCTCTTCCTCACGCCCAGCTCCGATCCGTGGCTGGGCCTCCTGCCGGCGGACACGTACTCGGCTTTGGTGAATGACGGCGTTTGCCGCAAGAGATAGGTAAGATGAGGGGGAATGGAACAGCCCAACAAACCCCAATCTCCGCTAATCGACTACCAATCGCCACCGGAAGACCGTGGCGTGCTGCGCGGAGATGCGGCTAAGCGTGTCGTCGCCATCGTGTTCTCGCTCGTCTTTGCGATCATCGCTGGGGTGTACCTTTTGAAAGGGTGGCACGGCCCGAAGCACTACGGCCCGGCGATGCTGGCCGCAGTTGGCGGGGCGGCATTCTGTTTCCTGGTCGCAATGAATCGCGTCCGTTAGTGGTCACGTGCCTCGATACCCCCGTCGGCGCGCCGTTACTCCGCGTCCGCCCAGACGCGCGGTGATT
>JAQGHH010000023.1 GCA_028288945.1 Phycisphaerales bacterium | reverse complement strand
GCCTGCACCGCCGGGTCGGCCCAGAAATCGGGGGCCTTTTGCTTCCACTTTTCGTCGGGGCGGTCGTCCAGGGTGAGGAGGTCTTTGTTGATCGGGAAATCGCCGCTGAGGGCGATGAGGTTTTGCGACCATTCGGAGTACGCCGTCCGCGCGGTCTTGAGCGCATCGGCATCGAACTTCGGGTCGCGCGGGTCAATCAGCGGGAGGAGCATTTCCATCGCCATTTCGCGGCGTTTGCGGGCGGCGGCGGAGAAGGCGGCGTCGGGGAGGGAGGGAGGCGGCGCGAACCCCTGGTCCACCGCAACGAGCACGCCGCGAAGACGCTCGGTGCCCTGCTGGTAGGTGAGGAATGCCTTGTGGTCCTTGTTCATCTCCGCGACGCTGCCGCGGAGGACGCGACGCCAGGCTTCCCAGTAGGCGTTGATTTTGTCGGACGAGGTGGCGACCGCCGGGAGGGTCTTGAGCCAGTCCTCGGGGCCTTCGGGGTGATAGAACTTGCGGAGGGCGTCGATGCGGTTTTGCAACTCGTCGCGCTTGCGGGCGAAGGCGCCTTCGTGGAGCGTGTGCTGAGTGACGGGCAACTGCTCGAACTCGATGATCGCGGTCGTGGCGGTGCGGCGCTCGGTGTTGAAGGCCGCGGTCTCGTCGGCGCTGATGTGGGAATGGGTGACGAGGTCGGCGGTTTCGTTGAGCCTCTTGCGCAAGGCCTCGGCGGCCGTCCGTGCTTCGCCGGGGCGGAATGCGTTGAGTGCGACGAGTGCCAGCCATTTATCCACATCCGCCTTCTTCGCGTGGGCGGGGTCGATGGCCCGCTTTATTTCCAAGTCGAGGCGTTCACGGTCAACGTTCGTCGGCCAGGTGGTGTTGAGGGCCTCGGCAAGCCGGTCGGCGAGTTGGCCGTCCTGATGGGCTTCGTCGAGGCCTTGGAACCCGCCGTCCTCGAGACGCACGGCGGACGCCGCCGAGCGCCGGAGCACGCCGGCCAGGGCGTCGAGCACGGGATCGTGGGCCGATTGGATCTGCTTCAAACGCTCGGAAAATTGCTTCCAATCCGAATCCGCCAGCGCGAGCCCCGACTCGATATGGGGCGACAGAAGGAGCAGCCGATCGACGGCCTTCGCGACGTCCGCGCCGGGTACGGGACGGAGGTCGTCGATCCGCTTTCCCAGGAACCACGCCGGCTGCGACCAGCCGCGGTCTTCGAATTTATGGCGCAGGTCCCCGGCGCGTGCCAGGGTCGGCCACCGTGCCATTAGATCGCGTTGCACCTGGTTGATCGTGAGGTTTGCTTCACGGACGGCCTGGTAGTCCTTGAGGCTGTAACGAATGGGGTTGGCCCGGTCGCAATCGACGGCGTTAATCCGATCGAGCGGCACTTCGTCGAGGACGCGCTTCAGATCCTTGTCCGTGCTCCAGTGCGAGCGGCGGCCGGGGTCGGCGATCGCGCGGGCGAACTGGCCGAACCAGTCATGCTTCGCCTGGCAGAACTGCTTGCGCGCGCCGTGGTCGAGGTATGAAAGCGTTGCCACTGCGCCTGCGAGGAGTATGACCGGCACCGCCACGGCCGCGAGCAACCGCCGGACGGGGAATTTCCGCGGCTGCCGCATGTTTTGCAGCCGCCGGGCGATTTGGACCAGCGGGGGGCGGGCGGCGGGCATTGGGTTCAGCAGGTCGCTGCACAGCTCCCGCCACGCTTCGCCGTGCCGGCCGAGCTGCTCCCATTGCGGCGTAAAAGGCAGCGGCCAGGAGTCGGGCGACGGCCGCCGGTAGAACATCAACGCATAGATCAATTCGCCCAGCGCGTGGAGGTCGCCCGCCTCGCCGGATTTCGTGGCCTGCGCGTTGGAGGCGAGGTCCGTGAGCAGCACGCGAGCGCCGGTCAGATCGCGCCCGGCAAACAGCACATTGGTGGGCTTGAGATTCCCGTGGGCACGGTTGCGCAGAGACTTGAGCTCGCTCAACCCTTGCACGATCGAGGCCACGACGTGGCGCAGAATGTCGGGCTTCATCTCGACGCAGCCGTCGATCAGCTTTTGGGCGGAGAGGGGGTGAAAATCGGTGGCGTACCACGCGCCTTCACGCTCGAATCCGAGGTCGTAGATCGGGGCCCAGTGCCGTGCGCCGCCGGCGGCGAGGTGCTGCTGCGCCTTGGCGCGGTCCAGGAAGGACTGCACTTCCCAGCGCGGCTCGGAGGGATCATCGACCGGCGGAGAAAACCGTTTGATCGCGTAGAGCCCGCGTTGCCCGTCCACGCGGCGTGCGCGCGAGAGCGAGCCCGCCGGGGCAAGGTGGACCGCCTCGAGAACTTCGTACTGTCCAAAATTCGCCATCAGTTAAGGCCCTGTCGCAATCCTTATAAGCGCCAGCCCTCAGTGTACGCGATAAAGCGAGTTCGTGCGTAGGGGGTTTCTTCCGTCAGATTGACAATCGGCCCGCCTCGTCTCATTCTACCGGCGACCCACGAATCAAGTTAGATAAGGACACCCCGCCATGTCCTCCGTTGCACCCAGCATCCCGCCCCCGCGCCAATTTCCGTGCGCCAAGTGCGGCGCCAATCTGCAATTCGCCCCCGGCACCGATTCGCTCCAGTGCCCCTATTGCGGCGCGATGACGGGCCTGCCGACGGTGCCCGGCCATATTCCCGAGCTGGACTTCCTAATGTACTTGAAGGGCCTGCCTGAGACCGATGGCGTGCATGACACGGTGACGGTGCGGTGCGTGAAATGTGCCGCCGAGACGACGCTCGCGCCGGACGTCACCGCCGGCCTATGTCCGTTCTGCGGCTGCGGGATCGTGGCTACCGGCTCGTCGAAAAAATCCATCCGTCCGCAGGGACTTCTTCCTTTCAAAATCACACAGAACCAGGCGGCGGAGCTTTTCCGCACGTGGGTCGGGGGACTTTGGTTCGCGCCCAGCGCTCTGGCAGAATGTGCCCGCAAGTCTGCCATTCGCGGCGCGTACATCCCCGCGTGGACCTACGACAGCGACACGGAAACCGACTACACCGGTGAACGTGGCGACGATTACTGGGATACCGAGACCTATACCGAAACCGATTCCAACGGCAACACCGTCACCAAGACCCGCCAGGTAAGAAAGACCAACTGGACCTTCGCCTCGGGCCACGTGAGCAATTCATTCGACGACGTTCTGGTGATGGCCACGCAAACGTTGCCGCCCAAATGCCTCAACAAACTTGAGCCCTGGGACTTGCCCGACCTTGTCATGTACGGCGACGAATACCTCAGCGGCTTCGTCGCCGAGAGCTACCAGGTGACGCTCGGCGACGGGTTCGAGCGGGCCAAGGCGATCATGGCCGGGCCGATTCACCAGAGCATCTGCGGCCAGATCGGCGGCGACCAGCAGCGCGTCTCCAGCTCACAGACCGCCTACGACAACGTCACCTTCAAGCATCTGCTGCTGCCCGTGTGGATCAGCGCCTACCAGTTCCAGAATCAGGCCTACCGCTTCCTCGTCAACGCCCGCACGGGCGAAGTCCAGGGCGAACGCCCGTGGAGCTGGGTGAAGATCACGCTGCTCGTATTGGCAATTGTGACATTCGCAATCGTCGTTGCGGCGATTGTTTCGCATCACTGATGAAATCGTGGAGCGTGGAACGTATAGGGGCGCGGAACGCGGTGGCGATCTCGGCAAAGCGTATTCGTCACGCTCCACGTCCTTACCCCTTCTTCGGTGCAGACGTCGGCGGGTTCTGCGGCCAGTCCTTCGAATCGCGGATCGCTTCGAGTTGTTCCTGGGTGAAGGTGCGGTTGCCGTGGCTCATGCCGTGGCAGCGCTCGGCGGCGCGGTCCCAGGCTTCGGGGCTGGCGAGGTTTGAGGTCCAGAAGGGCCAGGTGCGGCATTGCAGGGGGCGCACGGAATAGATCGAGCACATCTTCCGCCGGAGCGGAACGGATTGCGGGCTGCCGCCCTCGGCGGTGGGGACTTCCTGTTCCTTAAGGAAGACGCAGTCGTACAGGCCTTCGCGCGTGCGCCGTTCACGCAGGCTCAGGCGGCCGTCGAACTTGCGGCAATATTTTTCGACCGTTTCCTCAGGGGTGATCTTCAGGAACTCCGCCAGCCGCACGATTTCCTCGCGGCTGATCCACACGAATCCCGGCCCCCCGGTGCAGCAGTTGCCGCACTGCGAGCAGGTGAACTTGAGCCCGTCCGCGTACCACGGCCGGCCGGCCTCATCCGGTTGAACGACGTTGAGTTTCATCGCGGTCCATCATAGCGCCGGATGGAATTATTGCACCCCGGACTTTTCCGATGCTTCCAAGGCGGCACTGCCGTCCTTCCCATTGTTGTCGGCGATCAGGGCGCGGAGCGCCTTGATCTCCTCCGACATCGCGTGGAGCAGCCGCATGATCTCGCCGTGCCGCGAGTCGTCGGGAAGGGGTCGCCTCTGAATGAAGCTCAGCGTGCCGGTCGGCTCGAGCACGCAGCGCTCGACGTCATGGAGGGAGGCGATGCCCTGCTTATGGGCCGCGGCGGTCAGCTCGGCCTGCGTGATCAATTCGCGTTGCAGATGGTCGCGGACGATCTTCCCGTCGCGCATCAGCACGTCCGCCCGCCCGGCCAGGAGCCGGCTGAGCCTGCGCGAGCGGTGGCTCAGGCGCACGACGATGTAGTTGACCACCAGGAGCGATGCCGCCCCGATCATCCCGCCGACGACGGAGTTGTCTTCCCCGATGATGGCGTTCTGGATCGTGTTCGACAGCATGAGCAGCACGATCAGGTCGAAGGAATTGAGCTGCGCCAGCTCGCGTTTTCCCGCGATTCGCAGGCCGATAATGAGGAACACATAGACGAGGATCGGCCGCAGGATCTTTTCGAGAAAGCTGATCTTCTCGGGATCGAGAAGGAACATGTTGTGCCAGAGTGTCAGCAGAAGCATGGGAATCTCCGTGTAGCCGGACAACGGTTTTGCCGGGCGGCCGGAAGTATAACGTCAACTGGGTATGGCGGCGCTCTGGTTCCGCGGCAGTGGTCCTGGCGACCGGCTCAACCGGTCGCGTTCCCCTCGATCGTTCTCGCGGCTGCGAATTGGGCCAGGACGGCTTGGACCTGATTGAAACTCACCGGCTTCGTGAGGTGTGCGATAAATCCGGCTTCGCGCGTTTGCCGCAGGTCATCTTCCATGCCGTACCCGCTGATGGCGATTCCCGGCAGGCCGAAGCGCTCACGCAGTTGTCGCATCAGGTCAAGGCCGCTCCCGTCGGGCAGCCCCAAATCGCTGAGCACCAGGTCAAACGTATGTTCCCCCGCGACTTGAAGTGAGCGCGCGATGGAATCGGCCGTTGCAACTTCGTGGCCGAGGCCGCGCAGGAGGCGCGACATGACGGCCGCCGTGTCGCGATGGTCTTCGACCAATAAAAGCTTCAGGCTTCCCCTGCGTTTTCCGGCGGGCGAAGAGGCTTTCGTTTGCGGCAGTTGCCGCGGGCGGGGTACGACCGCGAGTTGAAGCGAGAACGTCGCGCCCTTTCCCTTGCCGGCGCTGCTCGCCACCAGGGTGCCCTCCTGTGCCTCGACCAGGGCTTTGGAAATCGCCAATCCCAGCCCCAATCCGCCGAAACGGTGCGTGACGGTGTCGCTCGTCTGCTCAAACGCCTTGAAGATTTTGTCGAGAAACGCCGGCTCGATCCCCATCCCCGTGTCACTTACGTCGATCCGAATTTGCCCGCGTTCATTGGATGAACGAATCCCCAGGCTGCCGCCGGCGGGGGTGAACTTGACCGCATTTTTCACCAGATTCCACAGGACCTGCTGCAGGCGTGCCGGGTCGGCGCGGACGTGGTGCTCGGCGGCGTCAAGATTCAGCGCCAACTGAAGCTTCTTCCGATAGATGTCGCTTCGGCAGATTTCCACCGTGTGCCGCACCGACGTGTGCGCGTCAACCGTGCTGAAGCTCAACGGCATTTTGCCCCTGGCCACCCGCGTGAGATCGAGCAGGTCGTCGATCAGCCGGGCTTCGAGGTCGGCATTTCGGCGGATCACCTCCAGCGGCTCGCGGAGGTGCGGCGGTAGTGCCGGGTCGGCTAGGAGCGCTGTGGCCGTCGTCAGCACCGGCCCCAGCGGCGTGCGGAGCTCGTGGCTCAATACCGCGAGGAACTGGTCCTTGGCGCTATTGGCCCGCTCGGCCTGGGCCAGGGCGGACTGCAAAGCCTGGCGGGCCTTTTCGAGCGACGCCGCGAGCAGCTTGGCCTGACCGGCGCCCTCGCGGGCCACGGCGGCGTGCCCCTTGGCCGCTAACAGAGCCTGCTCCCCACGAAACGCCGCCGCGAGGATCGGCATTACGATGCCCAACGTCTGGGCGACGGCCGCTACCGGCTGTCCCCCGAGCAGGACCAGCACCGAGCCGCCCGGCGCTAGCAGACCCAGCGCCGCTCGCTCCGTCTGACGGTCCGGATACGGAAGCCTCCCCAGTTGCGGCACGCCCTCGGCAAGGCCCGAGAGAAACGCCCGCCAGCGCTGGGAATCGGGCAGCGTCTGTCGGAAACCTGGCGCCGGCAGCAATACGCCGACCTCGGCATCAAGTACGAAGATGATCAGGTCTTCCGCACCGGCGCGGGCGGCAAGGGCGCGCGCAATCTCGGCCCGGTCGGACGGGTCGGTCAATCGTGCTGCGAGTTCGAACAACCCCGCGTGCGACGCTGCCGGCCCTTCACCGAGGGAGGACGCAAACGACTGCGGTGCAGTTGTGGAATCCACTGAACTGGCCTTCCGCGCGGGCAACCTGACCATAGGTGTTGCAGCCGGCAAATTTGGCGGCGCCAAGCACCTGCTCGACCGCCGTCAACTCGGACCCAAAGTCACGGCCCATGCGGAGGCGGGTTGCCACACAATCGAAAAAGAGAGCGACTTGCGGCTCGCTGCCATTGAGCCGCGCGAGGGCGGCGCGGGTCGCGGTACCCGCCGCTTCCGCGGCCGACGCCCGATCCGTCCCCATGATACAGACCACCGCGCCTGCGGGAATCTCCGCAGCACAGATGATCGAACCGTCCTCATGCACGGCAAGCGGCACGCGCAGCTTGTATCCCTGGCCGGTGTCGATGCCCAGTATATTGTGAAGAAAGAAGGGCATCGGGTCTTTGGGGTCGAAGCGCTGCCCGGTGCGGCGGGCGTGTTCCTCGAAAACCTCGACGGCCGGCATGGCATTAAGGCTTACCAGGCGGCTGCCGACGGACTCCGTGGCCCGCATCGGGTCGCTGGCCGGTGTCCAGCCGTGTTGCACTCCGATCCCGATCGGCTTTGACGATAGGATTTCCAAGGCGACGGCGGCGTCAGAGGCCAGCTCGGTGCCGCAGAAAACCTGTGTCCGGCTGAAGTTCGCGTCGTCGCCCGCGCCGCCGCCGAAAAACTGGTAGTTCCCGCCCGTGCGAAGAGTCAGCTCCTCGATCAATTCGTCGGCATGACCGGCGAGGGCGTCCGTGAGGATGAGTGCGGAGCTGTAAGCGGAGGTGTGCTTACCCGTGCCCTGAAAAGACGCGACGATACTCTCCGCGACCGCCGCCCGGTCGCTCTTCAGACCTCGACCGATCCCGCAGGCGAAGCGCATCTCGTTCGAGCAGATGGCAACCGCCGACGCCTGCCCCACCCCCTGGCTGTGGCTCGTGAACTCGCCCGCCGAGGAACACCCCATCATCACCCTCGGCTGACACGCCTCTTTCACCGCCTTAAGTAATGCCGGGGCGTCATACTTCGGGGAGACGAAGAGGATCACCACATCCGGCGGCTGCCGCCCGAGCTGGCCACGGATCTGCTCACCAAGGGCTTCGCCGGCGGCCCGGCTGTCGTCCACGTTGGTCCACACTACGGCGCTCTCGGTCACTATTGCTCCTTCGACTTGTTTGTTCAGGCTTGTCCCGCGGACTTGGTGCCCATTTGCTGTGCGCCGCCCCGAACGCGAGGCCAATGTACCTTACGCCGCGCCAGCCGAACACGGGCAATGTCCATGCATTTGGTCTGGAAAAAGTAACGGAGTCCCCTTTGGTTCAGCCCGGATGACCCGAACCACTCTTGTCCGGCACCCGTGGCCGCGCTGGACATTCCTCTCGCTTCCCGCCACACTCGCCGACGATGGCGAGAATTCCGATTGAAGGGCATACGCTTGCGGGATTGCTGCTGATGGGGGCGGCTGCATTGCATTACGCGGCGGGAAGATCCGCCGTCTTCGCGCTCGCGCGGCCTGACGGCTCCGACCCCGGCCGCCGGGCGTTTGGGCAGTGGCTGCCCATCGCCGCAACCGTCATCGCGGCCGTCATTATGAAGCATCCGGA